>JASHPG010000092.1 GCA_030038275.1 Candidatus Acidiferrales bacterium
CCACCGGAGCCGAATTGGTGGCGGACGGTGGCATCACCC
The DNA here is from genome assembly GCA_030038275.1 of Candidatus Acidiferrales bacterium. Taxonomy (GTDB): domain Bacteria; phylum Acidobacteriota; class Terriglobia; order Acidiferrales; family UBA7541; genus Palsa-295. Next base: position 40 of record JASHPG010000092.1, read on the forward strand.
AGCTCTAGGCGCTCGGATATCCGCTGCGGGGCAAGTACGCCCCGCAGTGTCTGCATGCTTCCGCATGGTCTAGGAACCCGTTATGCAATTTGCAAGATTCGGCCGAACCGGCCTTTCCATCTCCCGCCTCGGCCTCGGCACTGCGACATTCGGCAAGCAGACGGACGAGGCTGCTTCTCACCGAATTCTGGATATCGCTGCCGAAGCAGGTGTGAACTTCATCGACACGGCTGACGCATACCCGATGGGCGCGGACCTCTCGCTCGTCGGACGAACGGAAGAGATCATTGGCCGATGGCTCAAAGGCAAGCGCGACCGCTTTCTCGTTGCGACGAAGGCCGGCGGCCCGATGGGCGTGTCCTCCTGGGACCAGGGCGCATCGCGCAAGCATCTGCTCGACGCCGTCGAGGGCTCGCTTCGTCGGCTGGGGACGGATTACATCGATCTTTATCAACTGCACATCGACGATCCCGCGACGCCACTCGACGAAAGTGCCGAAGCGCTGGATCTGATCGTCCGCTCGGGCAAGGCGCGCTATGTCGGCGTCTCGAATTTCCTGGCCTATCGATTGGCACGCGCCATCGGGCGGCAGGACACGCTCAGACTGGTACGCTTCGTGTCCGTGCAACCCCGCTACAATCTGCTGTTCCGTGAGATCGAGCGTGAGCTGCTGCCACTGGCCCATGAAGAAGACCTCGCGGTGGTTCCGTTTAATCCGCTCGCGGGCGGTCTCCTGACAGGCAAGTATCGTCGAGACCGGACCCCGGAGGTGGGTCGCTTTTCTGCGGAAAACGGACAGTTCGGTGCTCTGTATCAGGCTCGATATTGGCACGACCGCGAATTTGAGACCATAGGGAAACTCCAGGAGGTTGCGCAGGGTCGGGGCATTCCGCTTGCCACGCTGGCAATCGCCTGGATGCTGGCAAATCCGAGAATCACGTCGATCCTGCTCGGCGCAAGTCGCCCCGAGCACCTAACGGATACGCTCGCAGCCATCGACTCGGCGCTCGGCGCCGACCTCAAGGCCCAACTCGATGACCTTACGATGCACTACCGACGTGGGGATGCGGTCCGCTAACCGGAGATCCTATGGTCGCGGCTCGCAGCCCTACCATTTGCGGAGCGCGCCCCGTCTCGCATGAGGCATCTTAGTCACTACGAACGCCGCGATGACGGTGGTTTCGCCGGCAGAAAAAGGGCGTGATGGACGTGTGGCTGGAGTGTGGCAATACTGTGGCCATCGGCTCGAATGTCGTGATTTCTAGCCCATGATTCCGGAGCACATGAAATGGATCGTTTGGCCACGATGCAGCTCTTCCTGAGAGTTGCCGAAAGCGGGAGCTTCTCGAAGGCAGCACACTCTACAGGCGTCAATCAGCCAACGGCGAGCAAGCAGATTGCAGCACTTGAGACGCGGCTCGGCGCTCAGCTCCTTCGACGAACCTCCCGCGGACTGACTCTCACGGAGGCTGGCCAGGATTTCTACGAATCCGCCCTCCGGATCATCGAGGACGTTGAGCAAGCGGAATCGCGCATCGGTCGCGGCCAATCGGCTCCGGCCGGACACGTGCGCGTGGCAATATCCGCGGGTCTCGCGCGTATGCACATCATACCTCGGCTACCCGAGTTCTTTGGACGCTTTCCGGACGTGACGTTGGATTTTGATGTCTCGGAGCGTCACGTGAATCTCGCTGAGGATGGCATCGATGTCGCAATACGCATCGGGGCTCTGGCCGACTCGAGCCTCGTCGCAAGGCGTATTGGAAATGTCGAGGCAGTTGCCATTGCCACGCCCGATTACCTGGAGCGACGGGGGACCCCCAGGACACCCAGCGAGCTGGAGGCGCACGACTGCGTCGTATTTCTCAAGCGCGACGCACCGCGTCCCTGGCAATTCAAAGATCCTGGTGGCCCCGTGTCCTGGGTTCCCAAGGGACGTATCAGGAGCAACGACGCCGAACACCTCCGTGCGGCAGTGCTTGCCGGGCTCGGTATCGGCTACAACGTCAGTTGGCTGTTTGCGCCAGAGTTGGAGTCCGGCACCGTTGTTCAAGTGTTAAAGGAGTATACCCCGGACCCGTACCCGATCAATGCCGTGCGATCGGCAGGACGTCGGGTTCCGAGCAAGGTAAAAGTGTTGATCGATTTCTTTGCCGAGGCTTTTGCGCAGCACCCGCACTTGCGCATGCGTTGATGTGAGAGCCGGGTTTAAGGGTTTCACCCTGCATTCCAGTAAAGAATAGAAGCTATCGACGCCGCGACCTACCGCGCGCGACAAAGTGGTCTCATCCTCGTCTGCGTCGCCTCGTCCCGATGCCCAGATCATGAGGAGCCAGTGCATGTCATTCTCGATGTACGACTTGTCGGTGCCAATTCTGATTCGTGGATTTGGCATTCTGACGAATTACCTCGATGCAGCATCAGTCTATGCCTTCGACCGAGGTATCGATCCCGCCACAGTCGTGCACTGGAGACTCGCTCCGGACATGCTGACTTTCGCGGGACAAGTCCAACGTGCGAGCGACAACGCCAAAGGTGCCATTGGGCGCCTGGCCGGAGTGGAAATCCCTTCCTACCGCGACGACGAGAGTACCTTCGACGAGCTACAGGACCGAGTTTCGGTCACGGTCTCATTCTTGAGGTCCATCCGGCGTGAACAGCTCGACGGCAGTGAGAATCGTGTCATCGAGCTAAAGTTCCGCAGCATCAGTGGGAGACTGCGGGGCGACGTCTATCTTGTTTCCGTCCTCCTGCCGAATTTCTTTTTTCACATCGCGACGGCTCACGCGATTCTCAGGAATAACGGCCTCAACATCGGAAAGAAGGACTATTTGGGAGACGTTTCCGAGCTATTGATCGACCCGACGCCGTGACGCGCGTGATAAGTCTCTACGCAGAGCGATGGCGAGGAACCTTCGATTTCACCGATCGCGCTTGGGGGTGCGCCTCGCAAATCTCCTTCATCCACTCGACGAATACGCGAACGCGCGCACTGAGATGCCGGTTCGGTGCGTAGACGATCGAGAGCGGTACGGGATCTATGGACCAATCCTCCAGCAATGGGACGAGCCTACCGTCATCGATGTGGGGCTGGGCAACCAGCCTGATGATCCGCAGGATTCCCAAGCCAGCCAGTCCCGCCGCGAGCTGTGCATTCGCATCATTCACGGAGATTTTGTAATGCCCCTGGATGGTGACATCGCCCTCCTTTGAGCGGACAACAACCGGAAGCGTCCTGCCTGAATTGGCAAAGAAGTAGCGCACCAGAGTGTGTCCCTGGTCTATGTCGGATGGGCGCTTCGGGGTTCCATGACGAGCCAAATAGCCCTTGGTAGCGCACAGAACAAAGGGCAGGTCCGCGAGGTGGCGGGCCACGAATGACGGATCTCCCAGCTTGCCGGCGCGGACCACGCAGTCTACGTGCGCGCCGATCAGATCCGTCTGCATGTCGCTGACGCCGATGTCGAGCTGGATCTCAGGATATCGCTCGTAGAACGTCGGCAACGCAGGAATCACCAGCTGCGCCGCGATGAGCGAGGCCATATCGACCCTGATCCTGCCGCGCGGGCGGCGCTGCGAGATCGCAAGGTCGGCCTCTGCCTCCTGCCACTCCTCCATCACCCGCGACATGCGCTCGTAATAGGCGGTTCCATCGTTGGTCAACGAGACGCGGCGGGTCGTGCGATTGAGCAGTTTGACCTGCAAATGCGCTTCCAGAGACTGAATCAGCTTTGTGACCGTGTTGCGCGGCAGCTCAAGTTGGTCTGACGCCTTGGTGAAGCTGCCGGCCTCGGCGACACGAACAAAGGTGCGAACGGCGCTGTAGTAGTCCATGGATTCAGTACCGGCTTCGGATTGTCACCGTTTTATTAAACACTGATGCATCAATTCGGCAGTTTATCCCAATTCAGGGTGACTGTACGGTGATTACCGTAAGCCGTCAGCAGCGAGTGATGAGCCCCATGAACAATCCCGTATCGCGGTATCACGTGCACCTGTACGAGGCGGCCCGCAGGGTGATCAGCGACCGAGTCTCGCCCATAAATCGGCGGGGGCGGACCCTTGACCCGACAGGCCAACGGTCCGCCGCAGCTACCGGCCAACTGGTGCCGACTGTGGTTTGCGAGCGCGTCAGGTCCACGAACAGCGGCCGATCCACGCCCTTGCCCTTGAACTCACCGGCGGTGTCCACCCTTCGTTTCTGCAATCGAGGATGAAAAGCCCATGACTACTTCTAATCGTTCCACCAAGCCCTTGAGCGGCAAGACCGCGCTGATCACCGGCGGCTCAAGAGGAATCGGCGCGGCCATCGCCAAGCGCCTGGCCGAGGATGGCGCCAACGTTGCCATCAGCTACGTCAATTCGGCTGA
>JASHPG010000093.1 GCA_030038275.1 Candidatus Acidiferrales bacterium
CACGGGAAACCATACAGGCCCGCGCCAATTGGAGTTTCCTCCGAAAAGATCGCTCGTCGATTCCGCCGGCTCGTAATCGACCGAGTGAGTCTGGCCGTCCACGGCGAGCTTGAAGGGATGGTCCTTGTGAAATTTCGAAAGCGCGCGCACTCCATAGGGCGACAGGAATTCGTTCTCATCGAAAACGTAGCGGTAGATGCGCTCCAGCTTTTGGCGATTGGCGATGGTAAGTAGCAGGCGTGGGCCTCGGTCGGTGCGGCGGCTCAAATCGGCGTGGGCCGCGAAATCCGGGTGGTGGTCCAGAAACCACTGCATGCGCTTCGAGAAATTCTTCATGCGCGCCAGGTCTTCCGGCTCGATCGTCTCGACGGCGTAAAGCGGAATCAAGCCGACCATCGACCGCACGCGGATGGGCGTGCAACGGTCATCGCCGGTGTGTAGCACGTTGTAATAAAAGCCATCTTCTTCGTTCCACAGACCAATGCCCGCTCCGCCCATGTTGTTCATGGCCTGCGAAATATAAACGAAGTGCTCGAAGAATTTGCTGGCCACGTCCTCGTAAGCAGGATCCTGGCGCGCGAGTTCCGCGGCGATCGCCAGCATGTCGAGGCAGAACATGGCCATCCAACTGGTGCCATCCGATTGATCGATGAACATGCCGGGGCCGATAGGCACAGAACGATCGAAGATCCCGATATTGTCGAGGCCCAAAAAACCGCCTTCGAAGACGTTCCGGCCGCCGGGGTCCTTGCGATTCACCCACCAGGTGAAATTCAAAAGCAGCTTGTGAAAAACGCGCACCAGAAACTCGCGGTCGGCCTTGCCGGTGATGCGCTGCTCGATGCGATAGACGCGCCAAGCCGCCCACGCATGCACCGGCGGGTTCACGTCTGAAAAATTCCACTCGTACGCGGGAATCTGCCCGTTGGGGTGCATGTACCATTCGCGGAGGAACAGCACGAGTTGCTCTTTCGCGAAGTCGGGATCGATCAGCGACATGGCCACGCAGTGAAACGCCAAATCCCACGACGCGTACCACGGGTATTCCCACTTGTCCGGCATGGAAATCACGTCCGCGTTGTAGAGGTGCTGCCAACTGTGATTACGGCCCTGCAGCCGAGCGGGATCGGGCTTCGGCTGAGTGGGATCGCCGGCCAGCCATCGCGCCACGTCGTAGTGGTAACTCTGTTTTCCCCAAAGCAATCCGGCAAACGCTTGGCGCTGGACACGCTTGGTTTCATCGCTCTTCGCGCTGCCGATTTTGGAAGCGTAAAACTCGTCGGCTTCTTTTTGCCTCTGGTCGAAAATCGTATCGAAGCTCGAACCGAAGAATTCGCCGGCTGTGCCGGAATTCGCCGCCGGGTTGCGGTCCAGCAGCCGCAGCCGAAGCGACCAATTCCCGCCTGCGGGAATCGAGCGCGTGAAACGCGCCGCGGCTTTGGTCCCTTTCAGCTCGGGATTCACGGCGGACATGTCGCATTGAATCAGGTAACGGTGAAACGCGTCCTTGACGAACGGTGTACGATTCTTCGCCTTGTACAGCCGCTCGTCGTTCGTTTCGTTTTCGGTGAAGAGCATCTCCGGCGCGCCTTCAATCAACAGCCAGCGCTGGCCGTAGCGGTATTCCTCAAGCGCGATCGATTCAGTGCCGGAAGGCCCATCGATTCGCTTGGCGCTCGGCGGGTAGTAGTTCTCGCCCCACGACCAGCGGTTGCGAAACCAGATGGTCGGCAAGATGTGCAGCTTGGCCGCATCCGGGCCGCGATTCCACGCGGTGATGCGGATAAGGATGTCGTCCGGCGCCGCCTTCGCATATTCCACGAACACATCGAAGTAGCGATTGCCGGCGAAAACGCCGGTATCGATCAGCTCGTATTCGGGCTGCTCGCGCGAGCGGCGCCCATTTTCTTGCACGAGGTGATCGTACGGAAACTCGGCCTGCGGATATTTGTAGAGATACTTCAGATAGGAACTGGTCGGCGTGGCGTCCAAATAGTAGTAATACTCTTTTACGTCCTCGCCGTGATTGCCTTCGCGATTGGTGAGGCCAAACAGGCGCTCTTTCAGGATCGGATCTTTTTCATTCCACAGCGCGATGGCGAAGCAGATGTGCTGGTGACGGTCGCAGATGCCGGCGATGCCGTCCTCTCCCCAGCGGTACACGCGCGAGCGCGCGTGGTCGTGCGGAAAATAGTCCCAAGCGTCACCATTCGCGCTGTAGTCCTCGCGGACCGTGCCCCACTGGCGCTCGGAGAGATAGGGGCCCCAGCGCTTCCAATTCGCCAGCCGGTCGGCGTTTTCTTGCAATCGATCTTCTTCGCGCATCGTGCGGCCTGAACTCTCCCATCAATTGACGCTGATTGCGCGCGAGAGGACGAATCGCGCGCCGCCGTTCGCAAGCTGCTATTGCAGCGGACGGTGCGTGAACTGTTTTTTCCCGCTCACGTAGTCCGCGACCACTTGCCCGCTGCCATAAAGCTTGTATTTGTAAGTGGTCAGCCCTTCGAGTCCCATCGGGCCGCGCGCGTGCAGCTTGCCGTTGCTGATACCAACCTCGGCGCCAAATCCGTAGCGGAAGCCGTCGGCAAATCGCGTGGAAGCGTTTTGAAAAACTCCCGCCGAATCGACTTCGTTCAAGAATTTCGCCGCGGCTTCGGCATCCTCGGTCACGATCGCATCGGTGTGATGCGATCCATAGCGATTGATATGGCCAATGGCTTCCTCGAGATTCGCGACAACTTTGATCGACAAGATCAGCGCGGAATATTCGGTGCGCCAGTCCTCTTCGGTTGCCGCGATAATGCCCTGATCCGGCAGAAGCGCCAGAGTCTTAGCGCAGCCGCGAATTTCCACGCCCGCTTCCTTCAGCTTGGCCACGATTTTCGGCAAGAATTCGCGCGCGACGCCTTCGTGAACCAAAAGCGTTTCGGCCGAGTTGCAAACGGCGGGATATTGGACTTTTGCGTCGTAGGAGATGGCGACCGCTTTTTCCAGGTTAGCGGCACGATCGATATAGACGTGGCAAATGCCTTCGCCGTGTCCGAGAACGGGGATGCGGCTGTTGCGCATTACGTATTGGACCAGTTCGTAGGAGCCGCGCGGAACAATCAGATCGACATTCTGGTCCTGCGCCAGCAGATCGAGCACGTCCGCGCGAGTTTGCAGCAGCGTGATGGAATCGGCAGGCACGTCTGGAAATTTGCCGACCGCGTCGCGCCAGATGGCAACGAGCGCTTCGGTGGTTGCGGCGGCTTCCGAGCCGCCTTTCACGATGACGGCGTTGCCGGATTTTAGCCCGAGCGACGCGAGCTGCGGCACCACGTCGGGCCGGGACTCGAAAATCACGCCGACGACGCCGAGCGGGCACGATTCCTTGACGAGGACGAGCCCCTCGTCGAGTTCCGTGGCGGACAGCCGCTTGCCGAGCGGATCGGGCAGCGACGCAACTTCGCGAACCTGCCGCGCCATTTGCGCGATGCCGCGTTCGGTGACGCGCAGGCGGGCCAGCATCGCGGAGGTGATTTTCCCCGCGGCGACCAGATCTTCCCCCGCGCGGCAATCGCGGGCATTCGCGTCCAGGATGCGCTGCGCGCCGTTCTCGATGGCCTCGGCGGCGGCGAGCAGGACTCGATCACGCGCTTCGGCAGAAAGCCTTGCGACGGCGCGAGACGCAACGCGGGCGCGCTCCGCCATGGACGCGACGGACGCGCTCGATTCAACAGGCGCATTGGCCGCCCCCGAAAGAGCCGTTTTGGTGGATGATGGCCGGCTCATGATTCGGACACCGCGCTTTGCAATAGCACAATGTTATCGCGAGTGACAAGCACCGGCGCGCCGGCAACAGGACGGCCGCCGCGAGAGGCTTTCTTCGCCGAAAACTTTTCCGCCTCTTCGCTGGCGCAATTGGCGATGCCGCGGGCAAATTCGCGGCCGCCGGCATCGACGATGCTGACGACGTCCAAGGGCGCGAAGTGATTTTCGACGCGGACGATTCCCGATGCCAGCAAGCTTGCTTTGCCTTGGGTGATAGCGCGGTGCGCGCCGGCATCAACGATTACGCGGCCGCGAACGTCCGCCGCGTAGGCGATCCAGCGGCGCTTGCCGCGCATGCGCTTGGCCGGGAGAAACGCTGTGCCGACCGGCTCGCCGGAAAAAATGCGGTCGAGGATGCGCGGATCGTTACCGTTGGCGATGACGGCGATTCCGCCGCAATTCATGGCGATTTCGGCCGCTTCGAGTTTGGTACGCATGCCGCCGCGCCCGCTGGCGGAGGGACCGCTGCCGAGCGCTTTCAGCTCCGGCGTGATTTGGCGCACGAGGCCAATCACGCTCGAAGGGTAGCTGCCGTCGTCGAGCGAGGCGTCAGCGATACCGCGCTCGCCCTGGCGCAGCAGCCCATCGACATTCGTAAGCAGCACGAGGGCATCAGCTTCGAGGCCGCTCATCACCAGCGCGGCGAGACGGTCGTTGTCGCTGAACACGGGCGTGCGCGAGGCAGGCGCGAGGGTTTCCAATTCGGCGGTCGAGACAGTGTCGTTTTCATTGACGACCGGCACCACGTCGAATCCGAGCAGTTTTTCCATGGCCTGATGCAGATTCGAATAGCGGCGCCAGTTGGTAAAGTCTTCTTCGGTGAGCAGCACCTGCGCGATCTTGATTTCCTGGGAGGAGAAAAGTTCCTTATAAGCGTCCATCAAGAGGCTTTGCCCGACGGCGGCGCAGGCCTGTTTGGTAACGAGATCGTCCAAGCGCGAGCGGTGCAGGCCCAGCCAGCCACGGCCCAACCCGACGGCACCGGACGAGACGAGCACGACCTGGCGTCCAGATTTGCGCAGCGCGGCGATGGAGCGGACGAGCGGCTCGACGCGCGCGTGGCAGAATTCACCCTCGGCTCCGGTAACCGTGGAGGTGCCGAGCTTTACGACGATCCGCCGCGCCTTGCGCAGCAGATTGGGACGCTCGTCCGCTTCCGCCGATTTGTGCTCCGAGTGCATTCGATGAACTCCGCAGCCGCCTACGGCGGCCACAGATCGCGTTCCAGTTGATGGCCGAAGGGCCATTCTATCGAAGTTTGGCGCGGGGCAGAGCGCGTTTCGCGGAAAAACAGATGCGACGGGAAGTTGCGCCGCGCTAGAGGTGAGGGGCTGGACGCGAGAGGTTAGAACCAAAAAACCTGCGAAAGAAGATGCACCGGGACGTTCCGCCCTTGGATTTTCATGTATCTTTATTTTCAGCGAGTTACGATGGTGCAAGGTTGATTGGCTGTTCCGCCCTTTGGTGAACGAGTAGCGGGCAATGGCGAGTATTAGCTGATGAAAGCCGTCCGAGGCGGAAAATGGGGTGAATCTGTATCGAGTTGACGTTACCAACGGCGAATGTTTGCAATGACTTACGAGGGATTCTAGTGTGTATCGATTTGCGGGGTGATGATGCGCGTCCGAGATTGTTCGTCCAATTCTTTCTCTGGTGACTGCGCAAGGCGCCCCCGCTGGATGCCGCAGAGTTTCCCCCGCCAGCCCGAAAAGCCCACGCCGCGCTGACTTTTGCATAGCACAACATCACAGATCGACCATAGCACGATGCTCGAAAGCGGCAACTGGCCGGGAGTACAGTTGAGGGACAGGTATGGATTGCCTGTCCCAAGCGCCGGCGGTTTCGCGGGTGAATGACGAATTCAGGCCTATTTTATTGGGTGAAATGACGAGCGGGGCGCTCGCCGCGCCGTCTTTGTTAAGCGCAATTTTGCGCAAATGGGAGGGATGCGGGCCAGAGGCGATAGTACCAACCGGCTATAGACCCGGTCGAAGTATGCCGATAGATTGCCGATAAGAGCTTAGAGGCGGGATGTGCCGCTAAGCGCTTACTTCCGAGGACCGAACTCTCGCGGGCTCCCGAAGAGTGGTGCCGTAGTGGGCGCGAGCACGATCCGAACTGGGGAGAAATGAATGGCTGAGGGACGAAGCACGCTAGCAACGATGGGCGAAAGCCAGGCGGAACGCCGGCGGTCGCACCGCGTACACATCGCGATGCCGGTGCTGATACGGGGCAAGAAAACCGGACAGACCTTCGAAGAAAAAACCCACACGATTTCGGTGAACGCGCACGGATGCATGGTGCGTCTATCGACGCCGGTGGCGCGAGCGCAGGAAATCTCGATCGTCAACACGAAGACGGCGGAGGAACTGCCGTGCACCGTGTCTTACATTGGGCAGCGCGACGGCGGAAAGATCGAAGTGGGCGTGGAATTCGCGGAGCCTTCGCCGGTGTTCTGGCGCATCGCGTTTCCACCCGAAGATTGGGACCCGTCTGAGCGCAAGCGGCCTGGGCATTCGGCGCCGCGTCCAGCCGCGCCAACGCCAGCGGTAAAGCGGTAAGCCGCTAAAACATCGGTCCGTCGTCCGTCGCAGCACACTCGAAGCGAGGGCCCTGACCAGACGGCCCAGTTTCCTCCAGAGCCCCTTCCGTTCTATCCTTGCGCTCACGCATTGGCTCAAACTGTTCCGATACAATTGAACGCAGCATGATCGACAACGCCATGAACGGCGCGCGCGTTGAAGACGGCGCAGCCACGATTGCGGGCGACGACGCACGCAGTGCGACGGACGCAGGCGGTTTCGCGATTGCGCGGCAATTCGCCGGCGAGTATTGGCCGCGAATCTGCGCGACTTCCGCGGCGGTGCTGATCCCTTGCGTGTGGCATCACGAAATTGAAGCGGACGACCTGGGCAGCCATCTTTACAACGCGTGGCTGGTGCAGTTGATCCATCACGGCAAAGCACCGGGGCTGTGGATCGCGCATCCGTGGACGAACGTGCTGTTCGATTACATGCTGAGCGGACTGGGCGCGGTTTTCGGATTGCACGCGGGCGAGAAGATCGCCGTGTCGCTGGCGGTGCTGGTGTTTTTCTGGGGCGCGTTCGCGATGGTGGCGGCGGCAACGCGGCGCGCGCCGTGGCTGATCGCGCCGTGCGTGGCGCTGGCGGCGTACGGCTGGACGTTTGAGATGGGCTTCTTCAACTACTACCTGTCGCTGGGGCTGGCGTTTTTCGGCGTGGCAATTTTCTGGCGCGGGCGCGGATGGGAACGTCTGGCGCTGGCAGCGGTCGCGCCGCTGGCGCTGCTGGCGAATCCACTGGGACTTATCTTCCTCGCCGGGGTGTGCGCGTACGTCTGGGTGGCGGAATCGACGGAACGGTGGCTGCACGTGCTCTGGTTCGCGCTGGCGGCGGGCGCATTATTTACCGTGCCACAATTTCTAGGCGCGTTTTATGAAGTCGATCCGGCGGCGAAGCCATTTTACTTTTTCAATGGCGCGGACCAGGCGGTTCTTTTCGGAGACCGCTACAGGATTGTGGAGTATGCGCTGATCGCGTTCGTGCCGATCGCCATTGCGGTGGATTTGGCGCTGCGCAGGCGCAAGCGCGGACGATGGATCGAGCGGGCATGGGCGCGGTACGCGATTCCGGCGCAGTTCTACGGGCTGGCGATTCTTGCGATCTCGCTGCTGCCGGGCGCGGTGCGGGTGCACGCGGATGCGGCGTCCGCGTCACTGCTGACGGAGAGATTTACGACTCTTTCCGCCGTGCTGGCGTGCTGCGTGTTGGGAGCGATGCGTCCGCGCAAGTGGCATTTGGCTGCGACGGCCGTGGTCGCGGCGCTATTCTTCGTGTTCCTGTGGCAGGACACGGGGCGAATCAACCGGATGGAAGCGCAGATCGTGCAATTGGTGAGCAAGCTGCCGCCGGGGCAGCGCGTGATGGGGAGCGTTCCGGCGCAGGATCCAACTCGCGTGCTGATCCAGCACATTTTGGATCGCGCGTGCATCGGGCGATGCTTCAGCTACGGAAATTACGAGCCGGGATCGCAGGATTTCCGCGTGCGAGCGCGGCCGGGAAATCCGTACGTGCTGACGGATTACGACCTGGCAGCAGCGACCGAAGACGGAGATTACGTGGTGCAGCCGCGCGATTTGCCGCTGTATCAAGTTTACGAGTGCAGCGATGATGGCGAAAAACTGTGCATCGCGGCGTTACACGCCGGCGAGAAGAATAACGCGGTAGCGGACGGTCCTTGATTCCGCAATTCCGGCGAGCGGCGAGGGCGCGTTCCTTGTAGCAAGAAGCGCAGTTCGCATGCTTACCGCCGCGCGATCCGCTAGGCACACCACAAAGAAAGCAGGTGAAGGGCCCACCCTCCGCAAAAACCGCGAAGGACGGGACACGCGAAAATTCAAAAGCTACGGCCGGAGGCCGAAGGCGCTGGATTGGAATTCGAGCGAGGCGGGCATGTGCCGCGCGAAGTAGGCCCAGTCGTGACTGCCCGGATACAAATGAAATTCGTTGGGAATGCCGCGCGAGTCGAGTAGCTGGTGGAATTGCTCCGCGCCGCGATTGAAACCGTACGAGTCCTGCAATCCGCAATCGAAATAAATCTTGAGGCCGACGGGGCGCGGGCGCGCCTTGACGATAGTGAATGGACTCTCGCGCCGCCAATACGCGGCGTCGAATGGCGAGCCGAAAGCGGTGCCGACGAATTGAGTGATCTCGGCAGCAACGGGCACGGTGAGATGCGCGCCAGGCTCCTCAATCAGCGCGGGGCTGTGCGCCGTGACTGCCGCGAAAAGCCGCGGATAAAGAAACGCGAAGCGCAGCGCGCCGTAGCCTCCCATGGAAACGCCTCCGATTCCGCGTTGGCTGCGTTCAGCGCGCACGCGATAGCGATGCTCGATGTAGGGGATAAATTCGCGGATAAAAAAGCTTTGATAATCGTCGCGGCCATCGAGCGAATTGATGTAAAAGCTGTCGTCGGCGGAGGGCGTGACGATCAGGTATTCGCCGATGCGATGCTGGTTCCAGAGGTCCTGAATCAGATCCCATCCGCCGGAATCGAGCAGAATTTCGGCGTTCTCGTGCAGGCCATGAAGGAAATAAAGAACCGGGTAGCGGCGCGATTTATCGGAATCGTAGCTCGGCGGAAGCAGAATGCAATACGGCACGGAGCGGCCGAGAATTTTGCTGGGGACGATGCTGCATTCGGCGCGCGCCGCGGCATGCGAAGGCGCAGCAAGAAGGAGACTGGCTGCGAGAACGAGCGCCATCATGCAAGCGCGGCCAAGAAACTCGCTCAGGCCCCCGGCGGGAACCTTATTCATAGCGCAGCGCCTCGATGGGATTGAGCTTCGCGGCGCGGGAGGCGGGATAAATACCGGCCGCGAGGCTCACGATCGCAGCGAAAACGATCGCGGAAATCACAAGCCACAATGGCACGATGGAAATCGTTGTGGAAGGCAGCGACAGCCGCGCCAAATAGATGTTGGTGCCTAGGTTAAGGCCGCGCCCGATCAGCCAGCCGAGTATCACGCCGCAGATGCCACCGAGCACGCCCATCACGCCCGCTTCGGCGAAAAACAAGCCCTTAATATCGCGGTCCGCGGCACCCAGGGCTTTCAAGACACCGATTTCGCGGCGGCGCTCAAGGATGGCCATCACCAGCGTGTTGATGATGCCGAGCGAGGCGACGATCAGCGCGAGGCTGCCGAAAATCCCGAGCAGCAGATCGAAAACGGCGAAAACGACGCGCAGATTGCGCGTGGCGTCGAGCAGCGAAAACGCGGAGAATCCCATGTCCTCGATCACGCCTTCGACGCGCTCGACTTCCGACGCGTTTGCCACGCGCACGGTAAGGCTCTGGTATGTTTTCTGCGAGCCGCCGCCGCTCAGAAGGGCGCGCAGATCGCTGCCTTGCGCGGCGCTGAGCGTTTCCGCGACCCGCTCCGGTATCAGC
>JASHPG010000094.1 GCA_030038275.1 Candidatus Acidiferrales bacterium
TCGCACGACGGTCGTTTTTTGCTTTATTATACCTTGGATCCTCAGACAAAGGACGACATCTGGGTGCTTCCGCTTCAGGGTGATCGCAAGCCTTTTCCATTTCTGCGCACGCCATTCGACGAGCTCAACGCCCATTTCTCTCCCGATGGGCATTGGGTGGCGTACGAGTCGTATGAATCCGGGCGCGACGAGGTTTACGTCCGGCCGTTTTCGCCGGATGCTACCGCGGCAGACGCCTCTGGCGCAGGCGCCAAATGGCAGGTCTCCTATGGTGGCGGCCAATTGCCACTATGGAGCGCGGACGGCAAAGAGTTGTATTACCTGACCTCCGATGGGAAAGTCATAGAAGTCGGCGTTACGACCAGCCCGGCGTTTCAGGCGGCCACGCCCAAATTCCTCTTTCAAGCGCCGTCGCTAGCCAGCGTACCTGCCCTTCGGGCAACGGGTAAATACACAGTTGACGGCAAGCGGTTTCTGTTCATTTCTCCGACAGGGCAAAGCAGCCAATCTCAAGCACAAGCGCCATTCAACGTGGTACTCAACTGGCAAGACACGCTGAAGCAACAGCAATGACACGCACGGCTGCGCCGATCAACTGCTCGCTCGCCAGACGCCCGCCAACAGCTTTGATTTTTACCGCCGTATCTCCTGAATCGTGGTAAAACAGTCGCGGTGCGTTTTTCGTGAGTCGCGCTGGTGGGAGCGCGCCCGATATGTCGGGGGGAACCGTGCTCAAGAGTTTCTCGGCCTTAGCAGCAATAATTTTTTTATCCGCACTTTCAGCAGGCGCGCAGTATCCGGTTTACCCGTCGAAACCAACTCCTGAGCAGGCTGCCGCCGAGCAGCGCGGCAAGGCGCTTTTCCAGCAAAACTGTGCCGTTTGCCACGGAGCGAATCTCACTGGCGGGCGCGGCCCCGATCTGATCCGCTCTGATCTGACGCGTCAGGACAAAAACGGCAACCTCATCGGTCCTGTTGTTTCGCAAGGCCGCATCGAGAAAGGCATGCCCGCTTTTTCGCAACTGAGCCAATCGCAGATCGCCGATCTCGTCGCGTACATTCATTCCGAAATTACGGTCTTCGATCTGCACACGCGTATTCCCGGCGGCTATCCCAACGATATTCCGCCGTCGCAACTCGCCACCGGCAGCGCCGCCGCTGGCAAGGCGTTCTTCTACGGCGCAGGGCACTGCTCGGATTGTCACTCGCCCACCGGCGATCTCGCCCATATCGCCTCAAGGTACCTGGACCCGACCACGCTCGAGCAGCTTTTCATTAGTCCCGCAGGAACGCTGGCGTTTTCCCCGACTTACCGCAAGGGAGTCACGATTACCGCCTCCGTCACGTTGAAGGACGGCACCATCATGGAAGGCCCGCTCCTCGAAAACGGCGGGGGCTACGTTAGTATCCAGGGTTCCGATGGGTGGACGCACACCTGGCCCCTCAGCGACGTTAAAAGCGTCGCCGTGCACAATCCCGTACAGGCGCACATCGATATGCTTCCGAAGTGGAACAACGAAGAGATGCATAACATGTTTACCTATCTGGAGACGCTCAAGTGAAGCGCCTAATTGCAATTCTCGCCGTTCTTCTTGCTCTGGCATTCGCGATAGCGCCGTCATCGCGCGCACAGGGTCTCGATAATTTGTCAGTGCTCAGTCAGGCACCGACCTCGATGTGGCCCAGCTACAACGGCGACTATAGCGGTCGCCGCTTCAGCCCACTCACGCAGATCAATGAAAAGAACGTTGGCTCGCTCGGCCTGGCTTGGGCCTTTCAAACCGGCGCGCGTTCACTCGAAACCATGCCGCTCGAAGTGAACGGAATCATGTACATCACCGGCGGCAACGAGATGTGGGCTGTCGATGCGCTCACCGGCCGGCAGATATGGCACTTCGTCAACGGACGTCCCGGCGGCAGCAGCAAAGGCGCTGCCATGTATAAAGACAAGCTGTACATGACCACGCCCGACGATAAGCTCCTCTGCATCGACGCAAAAGACGGCAAGCTCCTCTGGCAGATTCCGATCGACGATCCCACGCTCAAGGCTTTTGGCGGAAGCGCGCCGCTCGTCGTCAAAGACCACATTATCGTCGGAACGGGCGGCGACACTGCGGACCTTCCCGGTTACCTGCTGGCTGTCGATCCCGATACGGGAAAAATCCAGTGGCGTTGGGACGCGATGCCCAAGCCGGGCACGCCCGCATGGAACACCTGGCCGCACGATACCGACGTAGTCACCCGCGGCGGCGGAATGACCTGGATCACTGGCACCTACGACCCCGATCTGAATCTTCTCTATTGGGGTACCGGCAATCCGCATCCTGTTGAAAACGGTGCCGCGCGTGCGGGCGCGAATCTTTACACCTGCTCGATCATCGCGCTCGATCCGGATACCGGCAAGCTCGTCTGGTATTTTCAAGGCTCTCCTCACGATACCCATGATTGGGACATGAACATGACGCCTGTCCTTTTCAACGGCACGTGGCACGGCAAGCCGCGCAAGCTCGTCGCGCAGGCAGGCAAGAACGGCATGTTCTTCGTCCTCGATCGCACCGACGGCAAAGCGCTGCTCTCCGAAGCCTTCGTGAAGGCGAATTGGTACACGGGCCTTAACAAGCGCGGCGAACCGATTCCCGACCCGATTCGCGAACCGCAGCCTGACGGCACTCTCGTCTGGGGCAGCACCGGCACGGATTGGCAGGCTCCGAGCTTCGATCCGCAGACCGGCCTCTTTTACGTCAACTCGCAGCAGTCGTTCGGTGTCTTCTACCTCACCATGCCCGGCATCCACGCCGAAGGCTGGGCCGGCCGCGACTTCTTCCTGTATTCGAAGTCGATGATGAAAGCCATCGACTACCAAACCGGCAAAATTAAGTGGGTACATGACTTCCCCGGTCGCGAGGGGTTGGAGGGCGTCCTTACGACCGCCGGTCGCTTGGTGTTCACCGGCGGCAGCTACGACAACGTGCTTGCCCTCGACGCCCGAACCGGCAAAACGGTGTGGCAGACCTTCGTCGGCGGCGGAATGAGTACGTCACCCATGACTTATGAGCTGTTCGGCCGCCAATACGTGGTCTATCCCGCGGGAGGCACTGTTTTTGCGTTCTCATTGCCGAGCCGTGCGGGCAATACGGAAGAGATGTCCGGCAATTAATGTGGCGCGGCGAAGCCGTGTAACCGCATAGCGCCCCTTACGTCTAAGGAAGTAGGCGGAGGCAAGCGGTGGTTTCGCGAAGGTAACCGCTTCGCCTGTTGTGGCCCGGCGGTTGGGCTCAAATGGTCGATGACTCGATAGTACCGGCCCTTGACACCCGCCGAAACCGTTGGCTACCATCCGCGAAGGCGGTGTGGGAGCGGCATTTACATGATTCCATGGTGCTGCAATTTGCGGCAGGTAAGTTCGGAGTTCGCACCGGGAGAATCTCTGCAATCAGTATGGGAATCTAACAATCATAAAGGCTGCGTTGAAGCGCTCGGATGCGGGAGGTGTTTATGACGAAGTGGATCGTTGTTGCGATGATTGTGTTGGGAATGGCGTTTGCCGCTCCCATCGTTTCGGCGCAGGACCAGGGCGACCAGGATCTCGGTCCCATGGACCCGACCATGATGGAAGCGCCGCCGCCAACCTTTATTAAGCCTGCGGCAGTTTTGAAGATGATGCAGGACCACGATAATTCTTTCGTGCTCGTCGACACGCAGCCTCAAATGGCCTACGCGCAATCGCACATCCCGGGCGCGATCAACTACCCGTTCCAGGAGCGCCTCACGCCGCCCATTCCGCTCCCCCGCGATAAGACGTTGATCCTCTATTGCCCCTGTACCCACGACGAAGACTCGATCAGCATGGCCAAGAAGCTCGCCGAATTTGGCTACTACAACGTCAAGATTCTCGAAGGCGGCTGGTATAAGTGGGAAGACCTGAAGTATCCGGTCACTGGCAATCCGAACGCCGATGACTCCTCTAGTGCGCAGCCTGCCGCTGCCGCCACCCCCACGGCCAGCAACGACAATGGCCCGCTCACTTCCGGCCGTCCGGTCGGTGCCGTCACTCCGTCGTTCCGCGTAATCGATGTTACCGGCAAATACAAGGGCCAGAATACCTGCTACGTCTGCGAATATGGCGAAGCGCCCACGATCCTTGCCTTCTTCGATAAGCCCAGCGACCAGAACGCCAACCTGATCGTCAAGCTGAACCAGCTCGTCTCAGCGAATTCTCAGAAGAACCTCAAGGGCGTCGTCGTGATGGTCGATGGCCAGGATTCCAAGGCGTGGCTCGAGAAACTGGCTGCCGACAAGAACATCAAGATCCCCATGGTCTATCTGCTCCATGGGCCGAAAGACCTCGGCGTGCGCCTGTACAAGATCAATACCGCCGCGAATGACACGTTCCTCGTCAACGACAAGCGCACCGTGCAGACCAATCTCGTGAACGTCACCGATAGCAACTTCAATGAAGTTGCCGATGCCACCACGAAGATGCTCGGAGGCGAGTAAGCCGTCATGGCGAACTCTCGGTCACGCACGTTGGCGATAATCACATCAGCGCTGGCCGCCTTGGTGCTCCTCTTCGCGGGCATCAAGGCGGTTCCCGCGCGCGCTGCGGACACCGCGTCTCCTTTTAAGGTGCTCACGCCCGCGCAGCTCAAGGACCTCATCGCGTCGAATAAGGGCAAGGTGGTTTACCTCAACTTTTTTGCCACGTACTGCGTTCCTTGTCAGGCGGAATTTCCTGACATCATCAAGCTGTCGAAGACCTACGGTTCGCAAGGGCTCCAGGTGGTCGAAGTTTCGATGAACGACCACACGGACCCGTCGGACATAGCGGCAATGACCAAGTACCTTGATAAGACGCAGCCGCCGTTCCCCATCTACATCGCTTCCACCGTTGACGATTCCTTTTACTCGGGCGTCGATCCGAAATGGGAGAAAGATGGCGAAGCGCTGCCTATGACCACCATCTTCGACCGCAACGGCGATCCTGTCCACTATTACGAAAAGGCCCTAAATTTCCAGGAAATGGCGCAGGATGTAAAGCCCCTCCTGGCCGCGAAATAGCCGCGCGCGCGTTCGCGAATGGCGCTCGCGAAAACCAATCCAAAATCATCGGGCCGCCTGCAATGCAAGCAGGCGGTCTTTTTTTTCGCTGCTGCCATTACTTTCGTGATGGCCGCTTTCCCTTCGGCCGTTCGCGCTCAAACGGATTGGCCCTACGCTGGCCATGATCCTGGCGCTGCTCGCTACTCGCCGCTCAGCCAGGTCAACACCCAAAATGTCTCCAAGCTTCGGCGTGCATGGACATTCCACACCGGAGATCCCCGCGACGACATTAATTCCGAGGGCGCGCCCCTCGTCATCGGCGGCGTGATGTACTTCGTCGGCGGAAAATCCGTCTTCGCGCTCGATGCCGATGCCGGCCGCCAAATCTGGAAGTATCAAACCACGGGCACCGAGCGTCGTGGTCTTTCTTACTGGCCAGGCGGCAAGCAAACTCCGCCGCGCCTTTTCCTCGGCTTGGCCGGCCATCGCATGTTGGCGCTCGACGCCAAGACCGGTAAGCCCGCCTTGGGCTTTGGCGACGATGGTATCGTCGCCGGAGTTTCACCTTCGGCCGCGCCCGCTATCTACCACGATCTCGTCATCACCGGCGGCAATGCCGACCACACCGTTCGCGCCTGGGACGCGCGTACCGGCAAGCTCGTGTGGACATTCCATACCAAAGCTCAGCCCGGCCAGCCGGGTTATGACACCTGGAAAGGCGACAGTTGGAAGTGGAATCACGATGGCGTCCGCGGCACGGACGTTTGGGGTTTCATGACCGTCGATGAACGCCATGGCCTCGTGTACGTTCCCATCGCCACCGCTGGCGGTCCCGACTTCTATGGCGGCACGCGGCTTGGCGACGATCTCTACGCCGACTGCCTCGTGGCGCTCGATGCCTCCACGGGCAAGCTCGTCTGGTATCACCAGTTGATCCATCACGATTTGTGGGATTACGATCTTGCAGCCGCTCCCACTCTTTTCGACGTTCGCGAGCATGGCAAGATCGTTTATGGAGTTGCGGAAACCACCAAAGCCGGCCTGCTTTTTATGTTCGACCGCCTCACCGGCAAGCCATTGTTCGGCATCGAAGAGCGTCCTGTTCCACAAGAGCACGTTCTGGGCGACGAAAGCTCGCCCACGCAGCCGTTTCCGCTAAAGCCGCCGCCCTTCACGCGCAACAGTTTCACTGCCGCGGACCTCTACAGCCTCACGCCCGAGCATGCGGCGTTCTGCAAGCAACTCTGGGACAAGTACAACTTCTATAGCGACGGTCCGTACACGCCTTACAGCACCACGCGCATGACTGTGATCTATCCCGGTCGCGAAGGCGGAGGCAATTGGGGCGGCCTCGGCTTTGATCCCAAGCTCGGGTACATCTTCGGGATGAGCGTCTTCGATGCCGGTCAAACCGGCAAACTCATGAAAGCGCCGCACGGGAATCCGATGGGCGGCGATTACACGAAAGAGTTTCCCTTCGGTCTCGATCCCTATAAGTCGCGATTTTGGGATCCCTCAAACGGCTGGCCGTGCGTGAATCCTCCCTGGAGCGCGCTTTACGCCGTGAACGTCCGCACGGGCGACATCGTCTGGAATGTTCCTCTCGGCACCATCGATGCGCTTGCGGCCAAGGGATTTCCAGACACCGGCACGATCAATAGCGGCTCCATGATTGTCACCGCTGGCGGCATCATCTTCGTCGGCGCCACCAACGACGGTCGCTTTCGCGCCTTTGACGCTCGCACTGGAAAAACGCTCTGGACCGCGAAGCTCGATGCCAGCGCCCATACACTCCCAGTCACCTATAAAGGCCGCAACGGCAAGCAGTACGTCGTGGTCGAAGCTTTTGGGGGCATGGGCATGCTGATGGTGCCCAACATCACCGACGAACGTCCTGGCGACAGCATCATCGCCTACGCTTTACCCTAGTCTTCTTCTGCGGGCTATACCGCTGGCTTCGCGGACTTGATTTCCGGGCGATGCCATCCTCTCGCCTCAAGCCTCAAAATTGTCCCGTTAGACTCCGTCCTGCATGGGTTCTCCGCGCTGGCCTGCAACAATAGAGCTGATCGTTCCCTGCGGCTGTCATTGTCCGTGATTTACAGGGTTTCCCCCTATTGCAGAAGATGTAGCCCGCCCGTAACGTATTGGCAGAGACGTTCGAGCCGATCGATAACCTATGACAGTCCGATGGAGTCTGGATGGCTAGCACGAGAATAGCTTCGTCCCACGCTGACTGCGTCGAGCCTCACGCTGGCCACAGCGTTCAGTTTTATGCGAGCGACGATTTTCTTGTGGACGACCTGGCGCGCCTGTTCAGTTCGGCGCTTCTGCTGGGCGAATCGGGAATCGTCATCGCAACCAAGGCCCATCGGGAGTCTCTGGAACGCAGGCTCAAGGGTCTTGGCCTCGATCCCGCTGCGGTCGCCGCGGAGGGCCGTTACCATTCGCTCGACGCCGGCGAAACTCTCTCGCGCTTCATTACGGATGGCCAAATCGACCAGCCCCGTTTTTTTGATGTGCTTTCGGAAGTTATTGCTCGGGCGTCCGCCGCCTCGCGCACTGAAAACCGGCAGGTTGTGGCTTTCGGTGAAATGGTCGCCCTTCTGTGGGCCGAAGGGAAAATCGAAGCGGCGCTACGGCTTGAAAAGTTGTGGAATGCCCTGGCGCGCACAGTTTCCCATTCTTTTTCCCTGCGCTGCGCTTACCCGATTCAAGATTTCGATCCGCGAAGTGACGCCGGTTCCATTGCGAGGATTTGCGGCGAGCACTCGCTCGTCCTTCCCGGCGCCGATATGGGTGCCGGGCAAGCGGGCCTTTTCGAGACCGACCAGGCGGCGCCGCAATCCGCCGTTAGCTGGGACGACAGGGAAGAGAGCTTCCGGCATTTTGTTGGCTCGGTACAGGACTACGCCATTTTTATGCTGGACGCGAATGGCCGTGTCCGAACTTGGAATCCCGATGCGGAGCGGATGAACGGCTACGCGCGCGCTGAAATCCTCGGCGGTCATTTCTCCCGCCTTTATCCCCCGGAAGACGTCGACTCCGGCAAGCCCGGCAGTCTGCTTGCTCTCGCCACGCAAATCGGCCATCTCGAGGACGATGGCTGGCGGGTTCGCAAGGACGGTAGCCGCTTCTGGGCGCGCGCCACGATCACCGCGATCCGTAACGAGGAGGGCGAATTAGTCGGCTTCGGCAAAGTCACCCGTGACCTGACCGAGCAAAAGCGCGCCGAGTCCATGTTGCACCGCCAGGAGGAGCGTTTTCAGTTCTTCGTCCACGCGGTACAAGACTACGCGATTTTCATGCTCGATCCCGATGGTTATGTCAGCAGTTGGAATCTTGGCGCGGAGCGTATAAAGGGCTACAAAGCTTCGGAAATCATCGGCCGCCATTTTTCCTGCTTTTATCCGCCCGGAATCCGCACCGAACTCCCGAAACGCGCCTTGGATATTGCCGCCCGCGAAGGACATTTCCAGGATGAAGGTTGGCGTATTCGCAAGGACGGCTCCAGATTCTGGGCCAGCGTCGCGATTACCGCAATCCGTGACGAGTCCGGCCATCTGATCGGCTTTGGCAAAGTCACGCGTGACCTCACCGAGAGCATGCTCGCGCGAAAAGCCCTCGAGTCTTCACGGGAAAAGCTTCGCGAATCCGAAAGGGTGCTTCGCGAGCTTTCGCTGCACCTGATCCGCTCGCAGGACGAGGAGCGCCGCCGCATCGGCCGTGAAATTCACGATAGCCTGGGCCAGTATCTCTCCGTTTTGAAAATTAAGCTCGAATCGATGAACGCGCCTTCGGAATGTTCGCGCGACCTCGACTCGTGCGTCGATCTGCTCGACACTTGTCTCAAGGAAGTTCGCACCGTCTCGTACCTCCTCTACCCGCCCATGCTCGAGGAAATGGGGCTCCGCTCCGCCGTGCCCTGGTACCTCGATGGTTTCTCGAAAAGAAGCGGCATCAAAATCAATTTCAAAATCCCCGACGATTTCGGTCGTCTGGGCCGTGATGCTGAGCTCGTTCTCTTTCGAGTTCTTCAGGAATGTCTGACTAACGTCCAACGGCACTCTGGAAGTTCCACTGCCGACGTCCGCATAACTCGCGATGGCGATCTGGTTGCGCTCGAAGTGGCGGATTATGGCAAGGGCTTGCCTTCCGCCGTGCTCGAAAATGGCGGCCAGGACTGGATGGGATCGCTTGGAGTCGGGTTGCGGGGTATGAGCGAACGGTTGCGCCAGCTAGGAGGATCGCTCGACATCTCCTCCAATGGCCACGGCACTCGCATTCGCGCAGCGGTTCCCCTGAACGAAATCCCCTCCACCGCTCCCGCGCAAACGTAGTCTGAGCTCTTGTTTGGAAGGAAGTACCCCCATGGCAGTCCGCATCTTAATGGTTGACGATCACGAAATCTTGCGGGAAGGCGTCCGTTCGCTGCTGGCCAAATTTCGGCCCGATTGGCAAATAGTCGGCGAAGCGGCTGACGGCGATCAGGTAATGTCGCTCACCCGGTCCCTGAATCCCGATATCATCATTCTCGATATCACCATGCCGAAAGTGAGCGGTCTTGAAGCGTGCGTTCGAATGCGGAAAGCCGGCCTAAAAATACCCGTGCTCATCTTCACCACGCACGAGTCCGCGACCCTCGACTCCGAAGTTCGCCGCGCCGGCGCGCAGGGCTACGTCCTAAAATCCCAGGCGGCTCGCAGCCTTGTAGCGGCCATCGACGCCATCATGTCAGGCGGCTCCTTCTACGGCGCGCCATCTGAATCGCAGCAGGCTAAGGAAAAATCTTCCAAGCCTAGCCCTCTCCGCCGCTGGCGTTTGGCCCACTCTTCTTAAGTGCACACCCAGCTCCCGCCCGGAGCCGCATTATAAGGCCCCGAGCCGCTTCTGAGCGGCAGACCATGCGCTTTGCGCCGCCCTGGCGTAAGACCTCCGCCTCCATCCGGGCTTATTCGCCGAGTTCCCATCGCCGGGCTTTGTGGCGCAAAAGCCACACGCTCCCGCAAACCTGCGGAGGGTTCTCACCCGATGGTTTTATAGGCCAAAACCTGTTAGCATTAGTCGGGGCGTTTTTCGCCCCGGTGAAAAATGATGCTAGGTTTTGACAACTCGGAAGGATTGAAGGCAATCCGCTCGCTGGTCGCCGCAAATCGGCAAGTGCGCGGCGCGTTTCGAGACTGTCTCAACGCTGAATCGCCCTCCCGGCCAGTTTCGCTCCGCTCGCGCAAACCGGTACACGCCCGAGTAAAAACGGATCTAAGTCATTGTAAACAAAGGCTCCAGCCTCGGACTGCCCGAAACAGAATCATGCTGCTGCGGGAGGTCGAGCCCAGCTCAGCTCAAGGTAGTCCGAAACCTAATCGCCAAAATGCATCGAATATATCGGAAGGGAAGTCTTGCGCTTTCAGCGGCTTGCACTTTTCTAATAGCGAACCAAACGCAGACAAGGCCGTTCAGACCGCGCGCGCAATTTATGTTGAGGAAAGATCGATGCCCAGGAACTTCGCCGCATTCAGCAGCAGGATTTTCGGCCGGACGGAATCCTTCAGCGGCAGTTCGGCGAATTCCGAAAGCCACCGCTCCGGCGTCATCATCGGGAAGTCCGTGCCAAAGAACGCCTTATCCTGCACCAGCGTGTTGATGTTGTGTACCGTCGATTGCGGGAAGTATTTCGGTGCCCATCCGGAAAGATCCATGTACGTGTTGCCTTTGTGCCGCAGGACGGCGAGCTGATCGTCATGCCACGGCCACGAGGGATGCGCCATGATGATGCGCATCTCCGGAAACCACGCCGCCAAGTTATCGATGTAGGGAATCGGCTTACAATATTCCAGCACGATGCCTTTTCCGCCCGGCGAACCCGCCGCCACGGCCGTCGTCCCGGTGTGAAAGATCACCGGCAGCTTCAGGCGCACGATTTCCTCGTAAATTGGGAAAAAGCGCTCGTTGGTAGGATCGAATCCTTGCGCCGCCTGCTGGAACTTCATTCCCCGCAGGCCCATCTCTGCGCAGCGCTTCACCTCATCGACAGCGATCTTGCCCTTCCACGGATCGACGCTGCCGAACCCGATGAACGTCTGCGGGTACTTCTTAACCCATCCGGCCGTTTCTGCGTTGTCGATCTTGACGCCCGACCGCGTCTCGCCGTCCACGTCGAAGATCACCGCCATCATGTCCATGCTCTGATACATCTCGGCCATGCCGTCCGGATCGCTGCCCCATTTGCCGGTGTTCATGGGTAGGCCGGCCTTCACGGTGGGCGCCCAGCCTTGCTTGGCGCGCTCGCCGGTCAGGATGTGGACGTGCATGTCGATGGCTTTGAGCAACGAGGTCTCCCGAGGCGGAATTCGCCGGAGTTTTTAAGCCGCTACCAGCGCGACTTCCTTGAACCGTTCCGGCAGGTCCATTTCGTGGCAATCGCTCGCCACTTTCAACGCTGCGTCGGTGTTCGCCACCACGTCAGCCACTTTGATTCCCGGCGCCACTTCCCGCAGCAGCAAACCTTCGGGCATCACGTCGATCAGCGCCATGTCCGTGTAAATGCGCTTCACGCAGCGCGGCGCCGTCAGAGGCAGCGTGCAGGCCTTCAGGATTTTCGGTTTGCCCTTGTTAGTCACGTGCGTCGTGGTCACCCATACGTTCTTGATGCCGAACGCCAAATCCATCGCGCCGCCCACGCCCGGCACTTTCTCTCCGGGCGTGCGCCAGTTGGCCAAATCGCCGTTCGCCGCCACTTCCAGCGCGCCGAGCACGGTATGCGTGATGTGCCCGCCGCGAACCATCGCAAACGACATCGGATGGTCGAAAAAGCAGCCGCCCGGCAGCATCGTCACGTATTGCTTACCGGCGTTGATCAGGTCCACGTCCTCAGTGCCGGGCGCGGCAATCGGGCCCATGCCCAGAATGCCATTCTCGCTGTGGAACATGATCTCCTTGTCCGGCGACAGATACGACGACACCGAGGTCGGAATCCCAATTCCCAAATTCACGTAGCTGCCATCCGGCAGATCGCAAGCCACTCGATAAGCGACACCATCTCGTGTGAGTTTCACTGGTTTCTCCCGTTGCTTCTCTCTTGCTTACTTCGGAGGTCCGATTTCGACCAGCTTCGGGTGGCGCGGACAATGCACCACCTTATCGACGAAAATTCCCGGCGCGTGGACGTCTTCCGGGTCGATCCCTCCCACCGGAACCAGCTCGTCCACTTCCGCAAGCGTCACCGCGCCCGCCATGGCCATCGCGATGTTGAAATTGCGCATCGCCTTGCGGAATTGCAAATTACCAAGCCGGTCGCCCTTATGCGCGCGGATCATGGCGAAATCGGCGTGCAGCGGCTTTTCGAACACGTACTCGCGGCCCTCGATCGTGCGCGTTTCCTTTCCTTTGCCCAGTTCCGTGCCCGCGGAAGTCGGCGTGAAGAATCCGCCGATTCCCGATCCCGCCGCGCGAATGCGCTCGGCCAAGGTGCCTTGGGGCACCAATTCCAGCTCGATCTGGCCTTTCAGATACAGCTCTTGAAAGTAGATCGCGCCAGGATTGTTGGGAAACGACGCGGTCACTTTCCGCACACTGCCATCTTTGATCAGTCCGCCCAGCGCCCAATCGCCCGCCCCCGCGCCGTTGTGAATCACCGACAGGTTTTTCACTCCCTTTCGCCGCAGTGCTTCGATCAATTGGCCGGGAAGGCCCGGGTCGCCGAACCCTCCGAACATGATGCTGGCGCCATCAAACACCGGTTCTACTGCTTCGTCACAAGTTTTCAGCGTTTTGTCGATCACGATTCGTCCCTGAATGCGCCAAAAATCCTAGCACGCGGCGCGGGGTATGTTCAATCTATCAGCGAGTTTGACGCGCGATTTCGCGGTACTCGCATTAGCACCGTTTTCGGTCGAAATGGTATGCAAGTAACCCGATACGTAAATAGCGAGGCGCGATATAATCCGTGCCGTTCAATCGGGTATTGAGCATGTTGAGCGCGGGCACAAAAATCGGGGCGTACGAGATCACTGGCGCGATTGGTGCTGGTGGAATGGGAGAGGTGTATCGCGCGCGAGATACGAAGCTGGGCCGCGACGTGGCTATCAAGGTTCTGCCCGCGGCGTTCGCGCGAGACGCCGAGCGCATGGCGCGGTTCGAGCGCGAGGCGAAAGTCCTTGCATCGCTCAATCATCCGAACATCGCCGCGATCTACGGATTTGAGGATTCGGGCAGCGTACGCGCGCTGGTGATGGAATTGGTCGAGGGGCCGACGCTAGCGGAACGCATCAGCCGCGGCGGAATTCTAAGGACCAACATCAAAGGCGCCGACCTAAAGGTCGCCGCTACACAGGCGGGCCGGGAAGAACCGGATGCCGGGCTTCCCGGTCAAACTGCGACCGGGGCCGGTATCGGGGCTCCGGTGGAGTCCACCGGACTCCGAAAACCGGAGACGCAAACGGCACGGAAGCCCGGCGCTACACAGGCCGAACCCCGGAAAGCGATACCGGTCGATGAAGCGCTGCGGATTGCGCGGCAGATGGCCGATGCGCTGGAATACGCGCACGAGCGCAGCGTCGTTCACCGCGATTTGAAGCCCGCCAACGTGAAGGTGACTTCGGACGATGTGGTGAAGATTCTCGATTTTGGCTTGGCGAAGGCGATCAAGGGCGATGCGTGGTCGATGGACATCGGCAATTCGCCGACTCTGACGCACATGGCCACGCAAGCGGGCGTGCTGCTCGGAACTGCTTCCTACATGTCACCGGAGCAGGCGAAAGCAAAGCCGGTGGACCGCCGCGCGGACATTTGGGCGTTTGGCTGCGTGCTGTACGAAATGCTCACCGGAAAAATGGCGTTTCATGGAGAGACCGTCACGGACACGCTGGCGGCGGTGGTGATGAAAGATCCCGATTGGTCGCTGCTTCCAGCGAACACGCCAGCGCGAATTCGCGCGCTTTTGCAGCGCTGCTTGCAAAAAGACGTGAAGCAGCGATTGCAAGCCATCGGCGAAGCGCGTATCACGCTCGACGAAGTGATCTCCGGCGCAGCCGCCGCGGGCAGGCCGGAGCCGTCGTCTGCCGTCGTCGCCGCACAAACGCCAACGCCTTTCCGGCGCCGCGCGATATTCAGCGTCGCTGGAACAGTTGGGCTAGCGATCGTAGCGATTGCGGCGTATTTTCTGGGCGGCAGCGGTACGAAGAGCTGGACGCCTTTCTATCAACAACTGACTTTCGATCGCGGCACCATTTATCAGGCGCGCTTCGCTCCTGATGGCCAAACGGTTTATTACAGCGCCGCGTGGGGCGGCCAGCCAACGGGAGTTTATTCCGTGAATCCCAGCGGACCGGAATCGCGCTCGCTTAGCTTGGCCGATTCCTCACTGTTTGCTGTGTCTCCATCGCAGCTCGCGATTTCGGTCGGTTGCCATTTGTTGTTTCCAGGCGTTTGCGAGGGCACGCTGGCCACCGTGCCGATCACTGGAGGCGCTCCACGCGAGGTTGCCGATCATGTCGTGTCCGCGGATTGGATGCCGGACGGCAGCGACCTCGCGGCGATTCGCGAAGCGAACGGTGAATTTCAGGTCGAGTTTCCGCTGGGCAAAGTGATCTACAAGAGCCAGACCTGGCTGAATTTCCTTCGGGTTTCGCCGCAGGGCAGTCGCATCGCTTTCGCTCAGTATGTGACGGATGGGAGCGACATTGGCTCGGTGGTGATTTTGGACCGCAACGGAAAACAACTCGCGCGATCGCGGCAATACATTAGCGTCGAAGGGCTCGCTTGGCGTCCTTCGGGCGATCAGATCTGGTTTGCCGCTTCCTCGCTGACTTCGTCTTCCGCTGACCACATTCAAACGTTGACAATCGCCGGCAAGAGTCGAATCGTGCTGGCCATTCCCGCCATCTTACGCGTTCAGGATATTTCGAACGAGGGACGCATTCTACTAACGCAGGATCAATGGCGGGATGGAATGCAATACAAAGGCCCGAAAGATGCCGCCGAACGGGATTTCACTTGGCTAGATGGGGCGATTGCGTCGGATTTGTCGCAAGGCGGAGCGGAGGTAGCCTTCGCGAACTATACGGAAGCGGCTGGCGCGCAACCGCTGGCCTTTGTACGAAAAGCAGACGACTCGTTTGCGGTAAAACTGGGCATCGGCGTTAATCCAAAGATCTCTCCCGACGGAAAGTGGGCGCTCGTTGCAGCGTTCAACGCGGCGAATCTGACTCTACTGCCTACCGGAATTGGAGAGGCGCGGTCGTTAAAGCCATACAATCTTCAACAGCTTTACTGGCAAGGATGGATGCCGGATGGACAGTCCATCTACTTTGCCGGCAATGACGGGCATGACTGGCGGATGTACGTGCAGGCTCTCGATGGAGGAGCGCCACGCTCGGTTACACCGGCAATTTCGGTTAGCGCGTCGCACTTGCTTTCCGACTTGGTTTCTCCTGACGGGAAATTCGTATTTGCGCGCGATCTGGATGGTAAGGGAGTCCTTTATCCCCTGGCCGGAGGACAAGCGCGACCCGTTCCGGGTCTCTTGCTGGCGGATATTTGGGTGGACTGGTCGAGCGACGGCAAGTCGATCTACGTTTATCAGGACGACGTGACTCGCGCTCAACTGTTCCGGCTGGATCTCTCCACCGGAAAGCGGGAGCTTTTGCGGACACTGTCTCCGCCGGACATTGCAGGTCTCGCCGGCATCGAGTCACTCAGGATCACGTCTGATGCAAACGCTTACGCGTATTCGTATAACCGGGCGTTATCCGCTCTCTACCTTGTGAAGGGCCTCCAATGATGCTGGCGACAGGGACAAAAATCGGGAGCTACGAGATTATCGGCGCAATTGGCGCGGGTGGCATGGGAGAGGTTGAGCCGATTTGCGGGCGTTTGAGCCCGCAGGCGAAATCCCGAGCGGAGCGAGGGATCTGTTGTTAACCGCTGGCACAAAACTAGGATCGTACGAGATTCTCTCGCAACTCGGCGTGGGAGGAATGGGAGAGGTCTATCGCGCCCGCGACACCAAGCTTGGCCGCGACGTAGCGATCAAGGTCCTGCCTGCAACCTTTGCGCGCGATGCCGAGCGCATGGCCCGCTTCGAGCGCGAAGCGAAAGTCCTCGCGTCGCTGAACCATCCGAATATTGCCGCGATTTACGGATTCGAGGATTCCGGTGGATTCCCCGCCCTTGTCATGGAGCTGGTCGAAGGCCCCACGCTCGCTGATCGCATTGCGTCCGGCCCAATTCCAATCGACGAGACGCTGCGGATCGCGCGCCAAATCGCCGACGCGCTCGAATACGCGCACGAGCATAGCGTCGTGCATCGCGACCTGAAGCCAGCGAACGTGAAGGTCACGAGCGAAGACGTGGTGAAGATTCTCGACTTCGGTTTGGCGAAAGCCATTGAGGGCGATGCGTGGTCGATGGACATCGGCAATTCGCCGACGCTCACCCGCATGGCAACGCAAGCGGGCGTGCTGCTCGGAACCGCTTCCTACATGTCGCCCGAGCAAGCGAAGGCGAAGCCAGTGGATCGCCGCGCGGATATTTGGGCTTTCGGCTGCGTGCTGTACGAGATGCTCACCTGCAAGATGGCCTTCCGCGGCGAGAGCATCAGCGACACGTTGGCAGCGGTAATCAAGGAACAGCCGGATTGGTCGCTGCTTCCCAAAGATACGCCCGCGCATGTTCGTGTTCTCTTGCAGCGCTGCCTGCAAAAAGATCCGAAGCAGCGCCTCCGCGATATCGGCGATGCACGAATCGCCTTGGATGAGGTGCTGTCCGGAACCGCACCCCAAATGGCGCCGGCGCTTGCCGAACCGCCACCCGCATGGCGCCGCGCTCTGCCTTGGGTAGTTGCAGCCTGTCTCGCTGCGGTGATCGTAGCCGCCCTCGTGATCCCGAAAATCTTCGCGCCGCCTTCTCAATCGGCGATGCACTTCAGCGCCGTTACGAACTTCGCCGGTGTGCAGGCGCAGCCGGCGATTTCGCCCGACGGCCGCTCGGTCGCATTCGTCTCCGATCGCGACGGCAACTACAACATCTACGTCGGTCTCCTCAGTGGTGGCACGCTCATACAAATCACCCACGACGCGAATTTCAAATCGCGGCCGGAGTGGTCGCCCGATGGCAGCACCATCGCCTACGCGCAGCTAAATCAATCGGGCCTGTGGGATATATGGGAAGCCCCGGCGCTTGGTGGAACCCCTCGGCGCGTCATTCTCAACGCGACCGATCCTGCCTGGTCGCCGGATGGAAAATCACTTGCCTACGTCAATCTGACCGATGGCACGCTGTGGACTTCAGGAATCTACGGCGAAAATGCGCGAGAGCTTGTCACGAGGGATTTCTCGCGCTTCGAAATCACTGGCCGAGCTGCGGAACCGCGCTTCTCGCCCGATGGCCGCGAAATCGCTTTTCTCGTGCTCTCCGATGGCCCGTACGGAAATCTGGATGTTCTCGACCTGCAATCGGGGCAAATACGCGCCTTAACGAACGACCAGGCGCTGACCTTATCGCCCGTCTGGTCACCCGACGGGCGCTCGATCTATTTCGCCTCCAGCCGCGGTGGCACGCTCAACATCTGGGAAATTCCGGCTGAGGGCGGCGAACCTCGGCAGATCACCGAGGGCCAGGGAGACGATGCGCAACTCGACGTTTCTCCCGACGGCAAGCGCATCGTGTTCTCCACCTGGCGCGAGAGCGTTCATCTCGCTCGATTGGACCTCATGGCAAAGCCGGGCGATCGGAGCTGGAAACCCCTTGGCGCCGATCCGGGCCGCAATCAGGTGGCGCCCGCTTACTCGCCCGATGGAAAGCATCTGGTCTATTTCTCGAACTTAAAGGGCGCTGAGAACGAGACCATCTGGGTCTCCGACGCCGATGGCTCGAACGCCGTCCAACTGGTCCGGGACGACCGGGTCAACGTGTTTCCCTGCTGGACTTCGGATAGCCAGCACCTCGTCTATTGGTCGGAAAGGAAAAAGACATCGGGATTTGAGGGAGCGATCAGGATCGTCCCTCTATCCGGTGGAGCGCCCCAGACGATTGTGAAGGAACTCTCGGACCTTTTGCCTGACGTCGCGCCGGATGGCCGGCTGCTCTTTCGCAACGCCAAAAATCAAGTGGAGATCTACGATCCGCGCAGCCATTCAGCAGAAACACATAACACCGCTCACCCGAGCGACGGGTCCAAGCCTTTACGCTGGTCGCCCGACGGGCATTCGATCGCCTACGTCGTTCATGCCCGCACGGAAGGTGATCCGTCCGCTGGGCTCTGGGTGGAGGATTTCAAAAATCCCCCTCGCCAGGTTTTTCACGGCTGGGTTGACACCTACACAATTGGACCAGGTGGCGAGATCTACATCGTCCAAGGCGAACCTGATCTGAACGGGATCATCTGGAAAGTCCGATGGGACGGCCAGGGTCTAACGCGTCTTTCCGCGATGCTGCCCATGGCCCATGACTATTACATCGATCCTGTCCTGAATCCTCAGGATCATTTGACCGCATCTCCCGATGGCCGCTACCTGGCCGCCGGGCACCTGGCGATACTCGCGGCCAACATCGGCATGATCCAAAACGTTCATTAGCACTCGCGCGGCTGCGGCAATTCTCGCGGTGAGTTTTAGCGTGTAGTGGCTGCGGCGGGCAGCGCGGGAGTCGCGGGCGCGGGCTGCGCGCTGGCTTTGCGCCCATTCCGCGCTGGCGCTGAAATTGGCGATGGTTTTGGCGCCGCGTTTGGCGAAGCGCCCGGCGCGGGCGGCTGCGGCGCGGAGGGCTGCCTTATGCCTTGCTCGGACTCGTCCGCGGGAGGCGCGGTATCCGGCGTATCCACTTCTTCCACGTGCCCCGGCGCTTCCTGCTCCAGCGGCGTGACGCCCTGGAATTGATCCACCGGTTTTCCAGCCAGCGCCTTCTGCATGAACTCCAGCCAGATCGGCAGCGCCGCGCGCGCGCCCGTTTCCTTGTCGCCAAGTGAAATCGCGGGATTGTCGTTTCCCACCCACACGCCGCACGTGATCCGCGGCGTGAAGCCGATGTACCAAGCGTCGGTAAATGAGTTCGTCGTGCCGGTTTTGCCACCCGAAGGCCGCCCCAGCGCCTTGGCGCGCACGCCCGTGCCGAGATTCACCACGTCCTCGAGCATCGCCACCATCGTGTGCGCCACGTCCGGCGGCAGCACGTCGGTTACTTTCGGCCTGTCTTCTTCGAGCAGCGCGCCGTCGTAGGTGCTGACGCGCCGAATCTCCGTCGGCTGAATGTGGATGCCGTCGTCCGGGAACACGCTGAATGCCGACGTGTGCTCGATCAGCGTCAAATCCGCCGCGCCCAGCGCCAGTGGCAGATACGGAGGCAGGGGACTGGTGATGCCGAATTTGCGCGCCAGATCGATCACGTTCTCGATGCCCACGTGGTCGAGCAGCTTTACCGCCGGCACGTTGCGCGAATCGGCCAGCGCGCGCCGCAGCGTGATTCGCCCTTCGAACTTGTTGTCGTAATTGTGCGGTGAATAGGCGATATCGCCCACGTGATACGTCACCGGCTCGTCGAGCACTGTATCGAATGGAGATGCGCCCTGCAGCATCGCCTCGCTGTACACGTACACCTTGAACGAGCTGCCCGTCTGCCGCATCGCCTGCGTGGCGCGGTTGAATTTCGATTGCGCGAAGCTGTAGCCGCCGACCA
Source organism: Candidatus Acidiferrales bacterium (assembly GCA_030038275.1). Lineage (GTDB taxonomy): Bacteria > Acidobacteriota > Terriglobia > Acidiferrales > UBA7541 > Palsa-295. The sequence goes on from JASHPG010000094.1 coordinate 19,711, forward strand.
TCGCCTTGATTTCGCCCGTCGCGTTGTCGACCGCAATGAGCGCCGCCTGCGCCGCGGGCACCTGTTCGAGCTGCACTTTCGCACTGTCGCCGGAAATTTCCTCGATTTGGACGTTCACCAGGTCGCCCGCCTTCAGAATCTCCTCGGGAGACTTGTGCTGCGTCCACGCCATGTCCGCCGGAGTCAGCTTCGCGCGATAGCGCCCGATTCTAATCTCCGCGTACGCATTAGAAACGGCGGTCACCAACCCTGTGACGTATTCGCCCTTCTCGATCGGGCCGTCCCAATCGTCGCTATGATATTTCGCGAGCGTGCCCAGGTGGTCGCGAAAGATGTTGGGCAGGTTGCCGCGCCAGCCGTGCCGCCGGTCGTATTCGTGCAAGCCGTCGCGAACGGCCTGATCGGCGGCGCGCTGCATGTCCACATTCAGCGTGGTATAGACGCGCAGTCCTTGTTCGTGAACGGCTGCCGTACCGTACGTGTGTTCCAGGTATTCGCGGATGTCCTCGATGAAATATGGAGCCAGATTGTCGCGCAGCGGTTCGATGTGCAGCCCGAGCGGCTGCTTGCGCGCTGCTTCCTCTTGCGCGCGCGTGATTCTGCCGTCTCGCCGCATCAGGTAGAGCACCAGATTACGGCGCGTCAGCGCGCGCTCCGGATGATTTACCGGCGAATAATACGGCCCGCGAATGATGGCCGCCAGCAGCGCCGCTTCCGTCAGATCGATCTGGCTCAGCGGCTTATCGAAATAGTATTCGGACGCGGCCTCGAACCCGTAATTTCCCGAGCCGAGGTAAATCTGGTTGCAATACATCGTGAAAATCTGCGCTTTGGTGTAGTGCCGCTCGATTTCGAGCGCCAGGATCGTCTCCTGAATCTTGCGCCGCATCGAGCGGTCCGCGCGGTTCAGGAAAAGCCCGCCGGCAAGCTGCATCGTCAGCGTCGAAGCGCCTTCCACCGGACGCCGCGCCAGCGCGTCTTTCCATGCCGATTCCAGCACGCGCGGAAAATCCACGCCCCAGTGCTGCTCGAAGTGCTGGTCCTCGGTGCTGATGATTGCTTCGCGCAGGATCGCGGGAATCTGGTCGTAGGTCAGCAGGATACGCCGCTGCAGGCTGAAAGTGCCGATCAACGATCCATCGTCGGCGAAAAGCTGCGTTTCCGTGATCGGCCGGTAATTTTCGAGCGCGTGAATTTCCGGCAGGTCGCTCGAATAGACGAACAGCAGCCCCGCGGCCGCTCCGATTCCGATGGCGCACAGCACCAAAAATCCGAAGACGAGCCGGCCAAAGAGAGTCGTGTCCCCGATTCTCATGGTCGCGCGGTAAAAGCGGTCCGCCATCGTGCCAGTATTTTAACGCATCGCTGCGTAGCAGGCAGGACGAACCACGCAGCCGATTTCCACGAGCCGAAGGTTTGAAACGAAGCGCCGCCGCTCGTACAGAAGACTACTGCTGCAAGAGAATTGACACTGTTCCGTCAGTGATGTTCGCGACAGCTAAATCGAGCTTCCCGTCGCCGTTAAAGTCGGCCGCCACGATTTCGTACGGTCCTTGTCCTACCGCGTAAGGCGAACCTACTGCTTCGGTAAACGTGCCATCGCCGTTTCCCAAAAGGAGAGTCACGGTGTTGTCGCCATAATTCGCAATCGCAAGATCGAGTTTTCCATCGTTATTGAAATCGCCTGCAACAATAGCTTCTGGGGTGTTGCCAACCGGAATTGGCGAGCTTGATGCTGGTGTGAACGTACCGTCACCATTTCCGAGAAGCACGGTGACGGTATTTGTGGTGTTGTTGCAGACGGCGATGTCCAGCTTGCCGTCGCCATTGAAATCGGCTACGACCACCCCATAGCCATTGGTGTCGGCGGGCGCTGGCGGAGCCTGGGTAAATGTCCCATCACCATTGCCGAGCAAAACATTTGCGCCGTCCACGGTCAAATCGAGTTTTCCGTCGCCGTTGAAGTCTCCTGCCGCCGATGAGTTGCCCTCGATTCTTAAGTTTGCATTCTGCGGAACCTCGTTGAACGCCCCTTCTCCACTGCCCAGCAGCACCACGGGCGAGCTGCCACTTGGGAAATTTACCGCGACTAAATCAAGGTTTCCGTCCGAATTAAAATCTCCAGCTGTCAGTGAATTTGTATACATCCCGCTGGTATTTGCGAGCGTATTAGAGGAGCCGAACGTGCCATTCCCGTTTCCAAAAAAGATTGCCGCAGCCTCATCCTGGAAGAGGCCGACAGCCAATCCGGTATGTCCGCTGTGGTTGAAATCTCCTGTGGCTATGCCGTTGAGATCCGGAGATCCTGCGTCGGCATACGGCGGACTGGGGACGTTTAATGGCGATCCCGGCGCGGTGGCGAACGTCCCGTTGCCATTGCCAAGGTAAACGTAAACTTTTATGCTTCCTGCGACGGCAATGTCCGCGTTTCCGTCTTCATTGAAGTCGCTGGCGGCTAGCCCGGACGGCGAGTAAACTTGCAGCGGCGAATTTGGTGCGTTCGCAAACGAGACCGTCACCTCAGGCGCACCGGCCTGAAAATAGACAATGTTGGACTGCCCGCCGCCCGGTCCCGGATTCGCCACCGTGATTGCAGCCGTAGTCGCGTTCGCCACGTCGCTCGCTGGAACTGCGGCGCTGAGATGCTCGTTGTCAACGTATGTTGTTGTCAGCGGTTTCCCATTGAAATCGACCGTTGCTCCGGGGCCGAATCCTGTACCGCTTACGCTAAGGGTGAAGGCTGAGCTCCCGGGCGAGACCGCCGTGGGCACAAGAGGCTGATTCAAGAACGGAACCGAATTTCCAGCCAGAGCCGACGGGTAAATCTCGATGCTCAAAAACCCGTCGGCTGCAGCCGCACCCGTCGCGTCTGTAACAGTCGCTTCGAAATACCATGTCCCCCCGCCCGTTGGGGTACCGCTGACGGCCCCCGTTGCCGGATCGAGCGTTAAACCATTTGGAACCGCTCCGCCCACTTCCCAGCCGGTGTCGATAGGCCCGTCGTAAACGCTCCATTGATACGGAGGCGTACCGCCCATAACCGAAATCGATTCGTTATAGGGAGCGCCAACCGTTCCGTTGGGCAGGCTCTGATTGATCGGAATTTGCAGGTACGGGTTCACTGTGATTTGCACGGACGCGCTTTCCATCGGGTCAGCCACGGAAGTCGCTGCGATGGTTACTTGCTGCGCGCTGCTAAGAACGGGCGAGGGGGGAGTGTATGTGACAGAGGGGCCGGCGTCGCTGCTCAACAACCCCGGCCCAGACAACGCCCAGGTCACGCCCTTGTTGAAGCGATCGTTCGCCACTGTGGCACCGATCGAAACCGTCTCGCCCTGATCGATGGCCTGAGATGAGGAAGGCGAGAGCGTGACTGAGATCGGCGGTGCGGAATTCGAGCATCCTCCTGCAAACGCCGCCACTCCTACAACCACAGACGCCGCGACCCAGGACGTTATCCTGAACATCGAGCCTCTCAAATTATTATTACTGAGGAACGTTGACGTTGGGTATCTTAGCGTCCTTAGCTGCTGGAGTCAATCGGCAAAATCTCTTCAGAATTCGTCCTGGTGTTTGCGCTGAGTGTGTCGCGCCAAGCCGCGCAGAAACCGATCGATTCACCCGTCCCTCAACTGTACTTCTGACCAGTAGAAACCTGTACCTTGGATCTTGCTACGGTCGATCTGTGGTCGTGTGCAGAGCGCAAACGTGCCTCGCCGAAGCGGCTGACGGCAGCCGCAGGGAGGACTTCGCCCCGCGAAATCGCGTTCTCTGCGCCTCTGTGACTCCGCGCCTTCGGGCGGCGCGATTTTTGCCCGCTCGCGTCGGCGATATACCCGAGCCCCATAACGCTGCGCTCCTTGAAGTCGCTACCCGAGACGCCGGACGAGTAGAAATGCGCGTAAGTAATAGAAAACAAACGGCTGCTCATCTGCCTGCCCGAGACACTTCATGTCAGCCAAGTCACGGCTCACGTGCCCGAAATCGCGCCGCAAAGGGCGGAACACGCAATCAACCTTGGAGACATGTAAGTGATAGAAAACAAACGGATCTCCAAAATCAAAGGGCGGAACGTCCCGGTGCATCTATTTTTCGTGTTTTTTGGCCGGAATCCGCAACCGAGAGAGCCACTATCGCCGGCAAGAACTACTCAACAGCGAACAGCCGGAGGCCACCCGATCGGTTCACTTGATGCCCAGCAGCTTGCAGGCATTCTTGAAATAAATGGCCTCGCGGTCGGCGCGGGACAAATCGAGCGCATCGATGGCGCGAATGGTCTCGCGGATGTACATGGGACCGCCTTCGGGGTCGAACGGCGCATCGGACGCGAACAGCACGTGCCCGATGCCGTAGAAGCTCAGGGCGCATTCGAGCGCGGATTTCGAGCCGAACGTGGCCGTATCGGCGTAGAAAGATTTCTGGAAATATTCCAGGTGCGGCCGCTTCAGCTCCTTCAGCAGCCCGGAGTAGTCCGTGTCCGACGTGCGCTTGCCGAGCTGATCCCATCCAGCGCCGACGCGCCCTTCGAAAAAGGGCACCATTCCGCCCGCGTGGTGGATGACGAATTTCAGGCCGGGCATTTCGTCGAGCATCTTCGAGAAAACGATGCGCGCCTGCACCGCGCTCGATTCGTACGGCCAGCCGAACGTCCACCAGATTTCATAAATCGACTTCTGCTCCGTCGAAAAATCGGGAATATTCGCGGTGCGCGCGGGATGGATCCAGATCGCTTTCCCGAGCTTTTCCATTTCCTGAAATACGGGACGAAATTCCGGCGCGTCCAGCGATTTGCCGGAAACGTTCGCGGGAATCTGAATGCCGCACGCGCAAAGTTGATTGATGGCCCGGCGCGCTTCCGCTACGGCGCTTTCCGGATCGCGCATCGGCACCGCAGCCAGGAAGCTCGGGAAGCGGTCGGGATATTCCTCGCAAAGCTCGGCCATGCCGTCGTTGCCCAGGCGCGCCAGTTCGCGCCAGTCCGCGGGCGAGCCGGCGGCATCCGGCGGCGGCGACGCGAGCGAAAGAATCTGCTGGTAGCCGGGAAATTTATCCATCACCTGGAAGCGCACGTCGAGATTGGTCATCATCGGGACGGCTTCGCTGCGGCGGTGCATGTCGCGCATATTCCCGGTGACGCTCAGCAGCTTGTCGTGAAACGCTTTCGGCCAGATGTGGGTGAAGATATCGATCTTGCGAATGGCGTTCTTGCTCGCCGCGCCGTTGAGGCTCGGCCTCGATTTCGCGGTAGGACGCTTGCTCACGCGCGGTTTCGATTGCGTTTTCTTCGTTCGTCCTGGCATGTGAATTCCACCCCCTCGATCGCGACTCGATTGTTGAAAACCTGCGCCGGCCTACGGGCCAACGCTAGACGAAGAGACCTTAATGTAGCGCCGCGCCCGCCTGCCGTTCTGCGGGCAGTCTTCAGCGCGGCATCGGCCTTGCTCGTCTCATCGCCACTCGTCCGAAGTTTCGTTGCGGCCGATATACATACCATTCCATTCCGGATGCTTGCCAGCGGCGATTTCAACGCAGCGCTCGGCGCACTTTTCGAGCTGGGCATCGGCGCGATCGCTGGCCTGTACGCCTGTTCCGGAAAGCATGCGGCGAAGATTCGCGACCATTTCCGGCATCCAGCGCTGCGCGCCGGACGAATTGATCGTCGCTTCGGCCATCGGAGTGATCGCGCTGCCGGGATCGACGGCCACGGCGGTTATGCCGGAATCCTTCACTTCGGCGGCGAGCAACTGCACGAAGCGCGCTTGCGACGTTTTCCCCAGGCAATACGCGGAAAGATTTGGCGTCGCCATCTTCGCGCGTGGCGAGCAGATCAGCAAAATACAGCCTTCACGCCGAGCCTTCATTTGCGGCAGCAGAGCGCTTGCGAAAAGCATCGGCGCGCGCAAATGGACGGCTTGCGCCGCCCACCATTCGTCGGGATCGATTTCGCCGATAGGGCCAAACGGCCCGGGAACGCCCGCGTTGCTCACGAGAATCGAGATCGGGCCGAAGCGGCGCTCAGTTTCGCTGACGGCGCGTGCAACGTCGGCGCGATTGGTGGCATCCGCGGCAATGGCGATTGCGCTGCCTCCGCGCGAAGCAATTTGCGCAACGGTTTCGCCGAGATGCGATTGCGTGCGCGCGGTAACGGCTACAGCGGCGCCTTCGTCGGCAAAACGCGCGGCGATGGCGCGGCCAAATCCGCCTCCCGCGCCGGTGACGATGGCGACCTTGCCCGTGAGCCGCTTAGGCATCTGCAACGTATTAAATCAACTGCCGAGGTCTTCGGCGGGGACCCAGTTGCCGTGAACCTGATTGCGCAGTCGCAGCGGAAGATGCGCGGTGGCGATCGGACCTTTTTCCACGTGCTCGGCTTCGAAGACCAGCACGTCCGAAAGCTGCGTATCGTGCAGGTCGGCAACCAGCGCGAGGTAGCCTTCATGGCCGGGCGTTTTCGACGGGATATGGACTTCTTCTTGAACCGTTATGGGACGGCCCGAGTGCCACGATTTCAGCTTGCCGCTTTTCACTTCCAGGCGGCTGAGCGTATTGAACCCAATTCCGACAGGGCCCGCCATCAGCGGCGCACCAGCTTCGGGATCGAAGCGCTCGTAGTAGCCGATGGAGTAGTCCTGCATGTGGACGGCGTTGGCGATGCGCGGGAAATCGCCGGCGGGCGCGAGGTTGTACTCCTCGAATTTTTCTCCGGGCTTCGACATGTCGAACGTCCAGCGGACCACGCGGCCCCAGCGAATGTCTTCCGCCGTCGGATGGATGTGGCCCGCTTCCAGCATGAACGGGAACGGCGCGTACTTGCTGATGCCGAAATCAAGATGGACGAATTTGCCTTCGGTGTAAGCGTTCATGAAATGAAAAGCCGAACAAGACGGATACCGGAACCAGTGCATGTCTTTCACGCTGCCATCGCGCGGCATGATGCCGACGTAGGTGTCGAGATTCGGATCGCAAGCCCAGTGCGCGCCGCCGGCTTTCAACCGGTCGAGATCGCAGGTGGTGGGGAACACCGGGAAAATCGCGTGCTCCTTGGTGACCGCGAAATCGTGCATCAGCGAAACGTAGGGAACCTGGAACCATTCTTCCTTAGTGAGTTGGCCCTTTTTGTTCGCGACGCAGTAGGAGACGTCTCGCGTGGCAAGGCCGCTGGCTTCATAGCCGAAGAAGTAAAGGTCGCCGGTTTCTTCGTCCAGGCGCGTGTGAGCGGTCATGGTCTGGCTGCGCATCTTGCCGCCGTAGTTATAAACGCCCTTGGTTTCGAGCGTGCGCGGATCGAGTTCGACGGCCAAGCCGTCTTCTTTCAGCGCGAGCAGGCGGCCGGCGTGGAAGATCGGCGTCGTGTTGTTGACGCAGCGGTTGACGCCCTTGACGCTAGGATCATCGGTGTACGGATTGCGATACAGACCGAAGAGGCCGCGGCGCGCCTTGCGTTCAGCCTTCAGCCGATCCGTCATTATGTAGCGCATCTTGAAATCGATGTGGCCGTTCTCGAAATTGAAGGCGCTGATCATGCCGTCGCCGCTCAAATACGTGTCGCGGCCGAGCATCGGCGGATACTGCGGGTCGGGAATCGTGCGATACCAGCTGCCGTTGATTTCCTTGGGCAGATTGCCCTCGACCACGAGGTCGTAGATGTCGCACTCGACGCGCATCGGTGCGTTGAATCCAGCGAAGTCGAAGCCTTCGGGAAACTTTGTCGTCATGTCCGGATCACCTCTCGGCCATTCGCCTATGGAATAGCGGGATTATCTCACGCGCCGGACGAATCGGCACCGCCTCCAAATTTATTTCCACCAGTGTCCGGTGACGGGGTGCGGGTAATGGAACGGCAGCACGTCGGTATCTGGCCAGAGCACCGGCTTGGGATCTTCCAAGGCATCCGGGCCCGCGGGATCTTTCGGATACGTCTCGGAAAAGAAAGCAACGTACTGCGGGCGCGTGTGCGCCCAGCCAGTTTCGTAGTCCGTGTGCCAGACGGGACGGTAATTCAGAATCTGAATCTTCCAGACGCCGTCTTCGCGCACGTAGGAATTTTCGTACAGGCCGCCTTCTCACCACTGGCGCGTGCGTCCAACGGCGCTTTCGTGCAGGCCGGCCTGCATGTTGCACCGGTAGCGGGCTTTGGCGGTTTTGCGGTCGGGCGCGACGTCGATCACGTCCTGCGTTTGCGGATGATCGAGCAGGAAACCGAAGATCGGGCCGTTTTTGTCGTTAGTGAAATTTTTACGAAAGCGCTCGATGTAAAGGCGGCGTACTCCGGCGCGCCCGCGGAAGATTCCGCCCATGAAATGCACTTCGCCATTTTCGGCGAAGAGATCGACGGTTTCATCGTAGAGGCATTTGTCGATGTAGTAGCCGTAGGCGTGCTGGAGGCGGCGAATGGCGTGGACGTCTTCGAGAATGCCGATGCGGTTGTGGAGTTCTTCGATTTTGGCAGTCAGTTCTTCGATCGAGTGATTTGGCAAGTTCCACCCCCGGATATGGTGACGCGTCTTTCACTCCGAGGATACGCCAGGTTCGCACCATTTCGGCTCCTGGCGCGTCAACGAGAGATGGGGAGGCGGATTAATCCTCGACGAAATCGCGGAGACGCGCGAGCGCGGAGTCCCATTGCGCGGAGACTATTTCCAGATAGCGGCGTGCTTCGCGAAGCCGTCGGCGCTCCAATCGCCAGATCATCTCGCGGCCTTTTCGGCGGCTATGCACGAGGCCCGAGCGCTCCATGGCGCGCAGGTGTTTCGTGATTGCTTGCCGCGTGATCGGAAGCCCGGCGCTCAGGTTTGCAAGCGATGACGGGCCGCCGGAGCAGAGGCGCGACACAAGCTGCAGGCGCGTGCGATCGCCGAGCGCCGCAAACAGCGGCGCGGAGCCGGAAATGGCCGGAACCATATTGTCGCTACGCCGCCTGCGCAAGGTATTTTTCGACCAGTTGGAGGACTGCGCTCCAGCCTTGCTCGTTAGCGGTGAATGCTTTGGCTCTGCGGGCCAGCGGTATCCGATCGAAGCCGGATTCGGTTACGGTCAAAACCGTGCCATTCGGCGCGTCTTTGAGCGTGAACTCGATGAGCGTTGTCGGTTCCTGGGAATAGTCGACGTTGGGATCGACAGCATTCGGGTGCCAGCGAAAGGAGATCAGCGTTTGCGGCTCGATGCGGTCCACGGTGATTTCAAACGGAATGCCCTCAAGCTGCTTCTGGGCAGCGGCAATCGCGGGATCGGCAACCGTTCCTACAATTTTGCCGCGGACCAGCGCTCCGGGCGAGAACGGCGTCTCCAGCTTGACGCCAAACCAGGCGCCGAACTCCTTGGAATCGGACAACGCGCGCCAGACGCGTTCGCGGGGCGCGCGCAACAGAATGGTTTTTTCAATGTGGCCGGAATTCATTTAGCAACCTCTAGGTTGCATATCGTACGATATGGGACGGCGAAATGCAACCAGAAAGTTGCCTAATCGCGGCGCGTGTTTTAGGGAGGCTAGGCTTCGCTGATGAATTTGGTGACGAGGCAGGCTTCGAGGCCTTCGATGCCTTCCTCGGAGCCGTGGCCGCTTTCCTTTATGCCGCCGAAGGGCGATTCGGGCACGGAAATCTGGAAGGTATTGACGCCGACCATTCCTGCTTCGAGTTTTTCGCCGAGGAGCTTGGCGCGATGCGCCGAGCCGGTGAAGGCGAACGCGGCGAGGCCGTAGGGCAGGCGATTGGCTTCGCGTATTACTCCATCGAAATCGGAGAAAGGATTGATGACGGCGACGGGGCCAAACGGCTCTTCATTCATGATGCGCGCGGAATTGGGCACTTCGGAAAGCACAGTGGGCGCGTAGAAATAGCCACGCTCGTGGAGACGCCCGCCTCCGGCGCGGACTTTCGCGCCGTGCTGAACGGCGTCGGCGACGAAGCCTTCGATGGCGACCAATCGGCGCGCGTGGATGAGCGGGCCCATTTGGGTTTTGTCGTTGAGGCCATCGCCGACGGCAACCGCTTTGGCGCGAGCGGTGAAGCCGTCAACGAAGCGGTTGTAGATTTTTTCGTGCGCGTAGAAACGCGTGGGAGAGACGCAGACTTGCCCCGCGTTGCGATATTTCGCGCCGACGCATGCGTCGAGGACTTGATCGACATCGACGTCGTCGAAGACGAGCACGGGCGCGTGGCCGCCGAGTTCCATGGTGGTGCGCTTCATGCCCTCGGCGGCGAGTTTCATCAGGTGCTTGCCGACGGGAATCGAGCCGGTGAAGGAAATTTTGCGGATGATCGGCGAAGCGAGCAGATACGTGGAAATTTCCGCGGGCACGCCGAAGACGATGGAGAGCACATTTTCGGGCAGGCCCGCTTCCATCAAACAGCGCGCGACGGCGAGCGCAGAAGCGGGAGTTTCTTCCGCGGGCTTCAGAATCACCGAGCAGCCCGCGCCGAGAGCCGCGCCGATTTTGCGCGCGGGATTGCCGAGTGGGAAATTCCACGGAGTGAACGCGGCGACGGGACCGACCGGTTCTTTAATGACGGCAAGGCGAGTGCCGGGAGCGCGCTGCGGCAGGACGCGCCCATAGGCGCGGCGGCCCTCTTCAGCGTACCAGTCGAAGATGTTGGCGGACATTTGTACTTCGATACGCGTCTCGGCGATGCGCTTGCCGGACTCGGTGGTGGCGACGCGCGCGATTTCCTCGGCGCGCGAGCGGAGGATGTCGGCGGCTTTCTTCATGACTTTGCCGCGCTGGTCGGGGAAGATGGCGCGCCACGTCTCGAATCCTTTTTGCGCGGCGGTGAGAGCGCGGTCGAGATCGGCGTTCGTAGCGTGCGGAAGCTGGCCGATGGTTTCTTCCGTGGCGGGATTGATTACGGGCGAAGTTTTGCGGTCGCCGGCGGGCGTCCATTGGCCTCCGATGAAAAATCCGAGTTCCGCGTACTCCGCCGCCAGTTGCGTAGCCATTTGCGCGCTCCTTTGTATGCCTAGCGGGATGATTTCACTTCGGATGGGAGCCGTCAAGACGAATGGCGGCTTTTATGGAATGGAGACCGCTGACAGCGAGGTGTTCGCCGCTTCGCGGCGCCGAGATTCCTCGTCCTCGCAAATTCGCGCGATTTCCGCGCAGTCGGAGCAATTTGGGGCGGAAATCGCGCTGCTCGTCCTCGGAATGACAAACGCTAAAAATGAGTGGTCTCAAAATACGGGCGAGGCGTCCAACGCGAAATCGCTCACAAGCGGTGGCCTTCGTGGATCAGCTGTTTTACTGATACGCCTTCAAGTCGCACGCGGTTCGTTTCCACAAATGCAAGCATTTCGCGCACGGCTTCTCGCTGGGCGCCGTTGGCCGCCACTGAAGCCGCAGACGTTTCTTTCTCGCGCAGCGCTCGCAAAGCTTCGCCAATCACTTCCTCGACCGAATGGAAGCGGCCAGCTTTCATCTCGCTCTTGATGATGTGCTCTTGCTCGGGTGTTAAATGGACGTTCATGTTTGCCTCTCCCGTCGCACTATGGATTACCTAAACAATACCAACTTGGTTCTTCCAGCGTAGCCGCGCACTGAATTTCAATTATAGTGGGGGAATGATCGCTAGCTGAAGATGCGTCAAGATTGCCGATGGCACTGCGCTTATGTCGAAGCCATTTCGAGAAAAGCTGGCGCGACGTATATCTTTTCGCGCTCGTTGCCCGTGACGGCTCCAATCGGCAATTCCGCCCATCCGTTCTCAGTGACGGCGGCGACAATAAATTCCCGTCCGACGCATCTTTCAAAAGTTGACTTGGTCGGCAAGTCCGGAAAGTCTTCAAGGCCGGGCGGAACGCCGATGAGTTTGACCTTATCCCCCGCTTTCATTGAGCTTTCCTCGGTCATATCAACGTCTTACGAGATCAAATCCGTGGGGTTGGTGACGCACATGCGGCGGACGGCGTCGGATTTGAAACCGGCGTCGAGCATTTTCTGAGCGAACATGGCGAAACCTTCGGAGATCGGCGGATTGATCGTCTGGCCCAGGTCGGTAGAGAGCACGATGCGCTCGGGGCCGACTTTGCGGACGGCGGCGTAGTAGGTGTCCCACGGCGCTTTATTGGTGTACATGGTGGTGAAGCAGTGCTCGATCATGGCGCCCATATTGGCGACTTCGAGCTGCTCGTCGGGCGTCATATTCTGCGACGGAAACTCCGCATGGGTGACGAGCACGCGCTTGAGTCCCATTTCCTTGGCGGTTTTCACCAGCTCACGAATTTCTTTCTTAGAGAGATGGCCGGTGGCGAGGATCATGTCGTGCTTTTTGATTAGCTCAAGGCAGCCGCGCGCGGCGGCACTGACTTTGCCGTTGGAGTCGAGCACCGTAAGCGGCGGAGGGGCGATGCCGGTGGCGGAAAGCTCGCGCTGAATTTTGGCCCAAAAGGGGAGCTTGTCGGTGGGTCCGTCGCTGCGGCCGGCCTTTTCGTTCTCGGCGTCCACGGTGGGCATCCAGACGATTTTGTTGCCGGAGCGGCCGGCGATTTCAAGCGCGACGGGATTGAGTCCGCCGACGCTGTGATTCAGCGTGATCGCGCCCATGGCTTTGATTCCGGGCACAGCTTTGGTGACGACCTTGGCGCGTTCGTAGGTGGGCGCGTAGTGGGACTTCAGCACGAAGCCCTTCAGCTTTCGCGAAAGAAATTCCTTGGCGAGATCGAGATCGTCGATCCGGCGGGCGATCACGTCGGGCGCGACGTGGACTTGCAGATCGTAGCCGCCTTCGATTGCTTGCCAGGCTGCGTCGGAAATGGCGATAGGAGCGGTTGCTGTTTCAGCCATGTGCTTTTTCCCCTTTGGTGAAATACGGAATTACTGAATGAAGGCGAAAACAAACTCGCGCGGATGAAGCAGCGCGAACGAATCAGTCTGACAAGGCGGGCAGGGCGGTGTCAACTGCGATTGCGGCGTGGAATTGGCTTCTGTCTAAAGGAGCGGCTTCGGAAGGATGAACCGCGCACCTGGGCTGGAGCAGGTGCGCGGCGAGGAAGCGTTGTTGGCGATCTGTGTGGCAGATGCCAGAGAGGCCCCAACCAAGCTTAACGGGGCGTAGTTGCGCCGCCATTGTTCATGGCGCCGTTACCGTTTGCGGCTCCATTCGTATTGCCGCGGTTTTCAACGTTGCGGTACATTTGGCGAGCGAGCGTCAGGTGCTCCTCGAGGGTCGGCAGAGTGTTTTGAGCAAACTGTTTGATCTGTGGATTTGTGCCGTCCTTCGTTTCCATCTTGAACTCGGCGATATCGTGTTCGTGATCTTTTACCTGATTCTCGGCGTAGGCGCGATTGAAGGCGTCACCATTGAGCTTGGAAAGGCGATCGTAGGTCTGCTGTTGCTTCATGTTGGGTTGCGCGGGCAGATTAATGCCGTTTTGCGAAGCGACATTTTCCAGTTTTTGGTTGGCCGCGCTGTGGTCGGTAATCATGCGTTCAGCGAAGCTTCTGACGGCGGGCGATTGAGATTTCGTTTGGGCAAGCTGGGCGAGCTTGATTTCGGCCATGTCGCCCTGATCGGCTTTCTTGGCGAAAGTATTGTCGGAGAATTGATGGGTGGCTTTCGAGTTCGATTGGGCGTACAAGGCTCCGCCGGTTGCGAGAGCGAGGAGCGCTCCCACCGCCAGGGCGCTGCGCGCGCGGGTGATACCGTTCATGTAATTCCTCCTGTTTCGATTGCTTGGCGACGTGGTTGGCAAACCGCGGAAAATGCGGCGGCCCGTGGAGATTCGGCCCGCAGGGGCTCCTTTCCGCGAGGATTATTTCGCGTCCTGTCTGCGATTTGCCCAGAGCGAGCGCTGGGGCAGGAAGTGTCGAATCCATAGGACCCGCCGAACTGTTCCTTAAAGACGTGAGCCAAAAGCAGGACCGGAATTGCGCCACGAGGCGTTGCATCTCCAACAAATGTTAGCCGTGGCGTGCAAAGCGCGAAATCCGCCGATAACTTGAGAATGGACCGGGAAACAGAGGGGGTTTGCGTCCAGGGCTTCCAAGGGCGGGAACGTGGTGTAATCCGCCGATGCGGGCGTTGCAACTGACGCGACAGGAGCGCGGATTACCGGATGGAGTGTGTAATGGCCGCGCATATAATCGGCGCGTCCGCGCGAGAGAACGCTCGGCACGACGAGACATGAAGCGGCTGATCGATCAATTCGTGGATTATTTGCGGTACGAGCGAAACGCCTCGCCGGATACGATTCGGGAGTACCGGCGGGATATCCAGCAGTTCGCGGATTTTCTGACGCCTCCGGGAGAGAAGACGCTGCCGCTCGAGCAGATCGACCACCGGGTGATTCGCGAGTACGTTGGATTCATGTACGACCGGAAATTGGAGCGCGCTTCAGTGGCGCGAAGGCTCGCGTCGATGCGCACGTTTTTCAAATATTGCGTGCGCGAACGGTATTTGAAGCAGAATCCCGCGAAGCTGGTGGCTACGCCGAAGCTGCCGCGGCGCATCCCGGAAATTCCCACGGCGGAGGAGATGAACGGCTTCCTGGACGAAATGGCGCGTGGCGGATTGACGCGTCCGCCAAAGACGGGGCGGAAGAAGTACGCCTCCACAAAGGGCGCGGACGCCAAAATACTCTTGACCCGCGACCGAGCGATCCTGGAAATGCTTTACGCGGCGGGTCTGCGCGTGAGCGAGCTCGTCGGAATGAATCTGCAGGACATCGACAGAGAAGGGCAGATGCTGCGTGTACTGGGCAAAGGGCGGAAGGAGCGCGTAGTACCGTACGGCTCAAAGGCGCAGGAAGCGCTAGAGGCGTACTGGCCGATTCGCGAGCAGTTGCTGGCGAAACCGGGCCCACGGGAAAAAAAGAGCCCCGAGGCGGTGTTCCTGAACCAGTCTGGCCGACGGGTGACGGATCGATGGGTGCATGCGCTGGTGAAGAAGTACACGCGCCTGGCAAACGCGAACTGGAACCTGCACCCGCATTCGTTGAGGCATGCGTTTGCAACGCACCTGCTGGCGGATGGCGCCGATCTGCGGGCGATTCAGGAACTGTTGGGGCACGCGTCACTTTCCACGACGCAGAGATACACGCAGGCCAGCGTGAAGCAACTGATGGATATTTACGACAAGGCTCATCCGCACGCATGAACGGAGCTTCATAGGTTATATTCGGCGGATCGAACTTGTGAATCTCGCCGATATGCAGCTTAAGCGGAGCTTGCCTCAGCAGAGTTGTGGCGTGCCGCGCAATTAGTTGGCGGTGAGGGAGGCGGCGGGGACGAAGCCGCCAGCGGAGCCGGCGGGCTGCGTTGATGGGATAGGCGGCATTTTGGAGCGATCGACGCGATTGTAGAGCGTGTCGCGTTCGATGGGCACGCGGCCAGCGGCGCGGATGAGACGTTCGAGCTGATCGCGAGTGAGACCCTCGGGAGTGGTAGCGCCCGCATCGTGATAGATCTTCTCCTCGACTACAGTGCCGTCGATATCGTCCGCGCCGAAGCGGAGAGCGATCTGCGCGATGCGCGGAGTGAGCATGATCCAGTAGGCCTTGATGTGATCGAAATTATCGAGCATGAGGCGCGAGACGGCGATGGTCTTGAGCGCGTCCATGCCGGTGGGCTTTGGGATGTGCGCGAGAGCGGTATTGGCCGGGTGAAACTCCAATGGGATGAACGTGACGAATCCCTTCGATTTATCCTGTCCCTCGCGGAGGCGGACGAGATGATCGACGCGCTCTTCGAGTGTTTCCACGTGGCCGAAGAGCATGGTGGCGTTGGAATGCAGGCCGATTTCGTGGGCCTGGCGCGCAATGGAAAGCCACATCGTACCGGAGACTTTGTGATCGCAGATGACGCGGCGCACGCGCGGGTGGAAAATCTCGGCCCCGCCGCCCGGAAGCGAATCGACGCCGGCTTCCTTCATTTTGACCAGCGTATCGTGGATGGAAAGCTTGGCGATGCGCGCGTAATAGTGCACCTCGACCATGGTGAAGGCTTTCAGGTGCACGTGCGGGAAGTTCTTCTTTAGGGCGCGGATCAGGTCGAGGTAGTAATCAAACGGGAGATCGTGATGAAGGCCGCCGACGATGTGAAATTCGGTGGCGCCTTCGGCGACTCCTTTTGCGCCGCGAGCGACGATCTCGTCGATGGACATCGCATAGGCGCCGGGCGCGTCCGGATCGCGGCCAAAGGCGCAAAGCTTGCAATGAGCGACGCAGATGTTGGTCGGATTGATGTGGCGATTGACGTTGAAGTAGCAGATGTTGCCGTGGCGCTGCTCGCGGACGTGATTGGCCAGCCAGCCAACGGAGAGCAGGTCGTGCGATTGGAAAAGCGCGAGACCATCATCGGGCGAGAGGCGTTCGCCGGCGAGAACTTTTTGCGCGATGGGTTCGAGGCGCGCGTCCGTGATTTTGAGGTCAGCACTCATTGTAGAACCAGGCCGTTTTAGCGATCACACGCCAAGCCCTTGAGAAGGGAGATTCTTCGGGCCGGAACCGACCCTCAGAATGACAGCTCCTAATAAATACGCTCCGCATCATGGGCGCATGATAACCGCCGCGGCGCCCCAGAAAAGCAAGAGTACCAGACTAATATAGCCATTCACGGCGAAAAAGGCAGCATCCATTTTGCTGAGGTCATTGGCTTTAACGAGCGAATGCTCGTAGGCGAGGAGCAGCGCGACCACGGCGATCCCTACCCACGCGAGCCAGGGCAGATGGAAGCTCCATGCGAGCCAAACCAGCAGGCCAATCATCAGAATATGCATCACGCGCGCGACGGCGAGCGCGTTCGGGATACCGAAGCGCTTGGGCACGGAGTGCAAGCCCGCGGAGCGGTCGAAATCGACGTCCTGACAGGCGTAGAGGACGTCGAAGCCGCCGACCCAGAGAGTGACAGCGGCGCAGAGGATCAGCATGCGTGCGTCAAGCGAGCCTCGGATGGCTATCCATGCTGCGGCGGGCGAAATGCCCAGGCAGAAACCAAGGACGGCGTGCGACCAGGACGTGAAGCGCTTGGTGTACGAGTAAAAGAAAAGGATCGCGAGCGCGACGGGCGAAAGTTCGAGAGCGAGGCGGTTCAATTGCCACGCGGCTACGATCAGCACAGCCGACGCGACAACGGTGAAGGCCCAGGCGAAACCGAGCGAAAGCTCGCCGGTAGCGAGGGCACGACGGGCGGTGCGCGGATTGCGGCGGTCGTATTCAACGTCGGCGATGCGATTCATAGTCATCGCCGCGGAGCGGGCGCCCACCATGGCGACGATGATCCAGACGAGCTGCCAAATGGTAGGCCAGCGCCCGCCGGCGCGGGCGGCGAGGAGCGCTCCGACGAGCGCGAAGGGCAACGCGAACACCGAATGCTCGAACTTGATCATTTCGAGCACAGTACGGATGCGCGATTTGGCGAGCGGCACGGCCACGAGCGGTTACTCCTTGCGTCCCTTCCAACGGTACTGCTTTTCCTGCGGCAAGCCGAGCTGCGCGAGCACGCGGTAGGCGAACTGCTCAATCATATCGCCGATGGTTTTCGGACCGTAATAGAAGGCCGGCATGGCGGGCATGACCGTAGCACCCGCGTCATGGACGCGGAGCATGTTTTCGAGATGGATGCGATTGAGAGGCGTTTCGCGGAGGCAGAGGACGAGCGGACGACGCTCCTTGAGGCAAACGTCGGCGGCGCGGGTGAGCAGGTCGTTGGCGATTCCGGAGGCGATGGCTCCGAGCGCGCCCGCGGAGCAGGGTACAACAGCCATCGCATCGACAAGAGTGCTGCCGGAGGCGACGCTCGCGCCGATATCTTTATTCGGCAGGTATTCGATTTTCTTCGCGGCGCTGCCGATGAGCAGAGACGGGAGCTTTTTGGGGTCGGCGGCGACGGTGTTGAGTTCGGTGGAAAGAAGACGCAGGCCGGCGTCAGATGCGATGAGATAAACGCGCGAGACGCGGCGGTCGGCGTCTAGAAGGCGCAAGACTGATTGCGCGTAGAGGGCGCCGCTCGCGCCGGTAATTCCAATTGTGATGGTACGGCCTTCTGGTTTGGCCATCGGGAGTAATCGAAACGAAGAGTCTAGGCAGCCGATTGTCGTGAAGTCAAGAACTGGAGCCCAGTTCCTAGCCACGGCTGTGATCCGGAGCTGAAGTTGCGATCCCTAAAAGGCTTAGGCGCGTTTAATGGCGCGGACGAGGAACAGCAGGATCACGGCGCCGGCAACAGCGATCGCCAAACGGCCGAGCAATCCGTATGCAGCGAGGCCGATCACGCCGGCGATGAAGCCTCCGATGAGCGACCCGACAATACCGACAATCAGATCGACCACTACCCCCATGCCGCGGCCTTTCACAATGAGGCCGGCGAGCCAACCGGCGATGATACCGATCACGATGGTCCAGACGAGCCACATGTTAGCCGTCCTAAGGAGGATCTGTTTGCGTGTCTCGGGACTGGCGGAGACACCCAAAAAGTGAGCGCTACTCTAGCATAGTGGGCCGCGTTCGCGCCGCCTCAAGGGCACCGCAAGAAGCGTCCCCAACCACCGCGAATGCCGTCACGCCGCACGCCGCCGCCCAATCACGACCCGCTAAAGAGCACAGGCATGCCCAGCTTCGAGGTGTAATCCGGCCGATACCGCTCCGTGTTGTACAGCTTCGCCACGTCGATCCTGCGCGCGCCGTGCGAGACATCCGGCAGCGGCACGTGCGCGTAGCAGCCGTTCTGCACGGCGATCATGCGCCCCGTCACGCCTTTCCGAATCAGCTCCACGGCAATGTTAGCGAACGAAATTGCCACTAATTGGTCGATCGAATCCGGCTCGCCGCTGCGCAAATCGTAAGTCAAATCGCTGACCATCGTTTCCTGTCCGGTGCGGCGGCGAATTTCCTCCGCCAGCGCGGTGCCGATATCAACTTTCTTGCGGTGGCCGAACGCGTCCGCTTCGCCATATTCCTGCACTTGCCCGCCCGTCCAGATCGCGCCTTCGGAGACGATAATCAGCGCGTATTGGCTGGGATTGTTGTTCTTGTCGTCCATCAGCAAGCGGCAAACGCGGTCCAAATCGAACGGATATTCTGGAATCAGGCACCGCGTGGAAGTGACGTACGCGGTGTACAGTGCGGTGAAACCGGCATCGCGTCCGAAAATCCGAAAAATTCCGATGCGCTCGTGCGAGCCGACCGTGGTGCGCTGGCGGGTGATCGATTGTTTCGCGCGCGTAACAGCGGTCGAAAAGCCGATGCAGTACTCGGTGCCCTGCACGTCGTTGTCCATGGTCTTCGGAATTGCCAGCACCGGGAAGCCTCTGGACGAAAGCACCGACGCGAAGCTCAGCGTGTCGTCTCCGCCAATCGCCACCAGGCACGAAATTCCCAGCCGCTCCAGGTTGCGCAGCACCAGCGGAGTCAAATCGTAGTATTTTCCGTCAAACGGCAGTTCGCGGATCCCCGCCGCGCCCAGATGCGTCGGCAGCCGCGACTCGGTCATGCGGCGCGGATTGGTGCGCGACGTATGCAGCATCGTGCCGCCCGAACGGTCGATCGTGCGCGTGTTTTCGCGGTCGAGCGGCATCACGTAGTTTGCGTCGGTCGGCCCAGTGAGATGCGTCAGGCCTTCCCAGCCACGACGAAGGCCGATTACCGGCCGGCCGATTTCGCTCGCGCCGTAGACGACCGATTTGATCACGGAGTTCAGCCCCGGCACGTCTCCACCGCCGGTCAGGATGCCTATGTTGTTCGTGGCGTGCATTATGAGGTCCGTGTGAACGGAAGCGCGGCCCGCGTTTTAGGCCGCGCGATTCAATTGCGCGAAAGCCGTAGGGCGCTGCTTTACCTTGACTGCGGAAAGTTGCTGCGCCCTCCGCTGATATCCTAGCAAACGGCGCCGCGAATCGGGAAATCCCGCCGAATGCAAGCAGCAGTGTCATTTGACTTGGCTAGGCTTCGGCGTATGATGGCGACCAACGCAGTCGGTTATTTTTGAGCTAATTTGAATTATATATAAGGTCGCTACGATGTGGTACGAGGACGCAATACTTATCATACTGACGGCCCTGGCCGCGCTTCTTACGGCTCTGGCAATTGGTATAGGTCTTTTTCGCGATCTTCGGATTCGTGGCCATAAGGGACGGCGTCAAGCGTTCAGCGAGGGAGCACGTTTCGCGCGAAATGGCGAAAACTTTGGAGCAGTACCCAGCCCCTGAGATATTGCGCGGTCTTGCCAGCCAAATGGAAACTGGTTTGGAGGCTCTTAGCTACTTGCAAAGTCAACTGGTTACGGCTCCGCAATCGAAAATCGTTGCAAAAGCATCAGATAATGCTATACAGGGGAGTCAGGTAGGAGTTGAAAAGCCGATAGAGATCAAGACGTATCCCACACAGGAGGCGACCGATGCCAGCGGTAGAACAGCAGGCGGCCCTCCAAACACCGACTCCGGGCCAAATCCTCGCTAGGTATCAGACAACCGCTCCGGTTGACGTGCTCGGAATGGCTAACGAACTCGGCCTAAATGTTTGGTCAATGGCGCTGCCCCCGAATATTTCAGGAAAGATTTTTCGTGACCAGTTAAACGGCGGTAAGACTGGGTTCAGCATAATCGTGAATTCTGAAGACACCTCGAATCGCCAGCGATTCACGATTGCGCACGAGATTGCTCACTTTATCCTCCACCGGCCGCAACTAGAGAGAGGTGGAAGCGTCGAAGACGATGCAATGTACAGGAGCGGACTGAGTACCCGTGAAGAAGTGGAAGCTAATCGTCTGGCTGCACAAATATTAATGCCGATGGCTCTCATTCAAAAAGTCATCGCGGAAGGCGTAAAGGACGTTCCGTCTTTAGCCGCACGCTTTCAAGTTTCCCAAGACGCGATGAGAATTAGGCTCGGCATTCCCGTCACATAGGCGCAGTTAATTCACCAAGCCTAAGGATCAAATGACACCACGACCCGAATGCATACTGGTCAGTTTGTCATCCCGCTCGCCCTGAGCGAAGCCGATGGGGACCGTGTCCCGGCGATTATTGCCGGGAATCAGAGGGCTTGGGATTCTCTCGGTGCTGTTTACGATGAACTCGCCGAACGCGTACGGTGCCGGGAAGGAGCGGATTCCGTCAAGCCTGCACTTCGAGTGATGCAAGGCGCTCCACCAAGTCCCGCTGCAAGCCGGGAGGTAGGATTTCCGCGTCGATGACCCGGCGCAGCAGATCGACGTTTTCGCGGCTGTGGACGTAAGCGCGATTCACGTCTGCAACGGTGATGCCGCGCTCATCGCGCTCCAGCAATTCAATCGTGTCGCCCGCGCTGACCGCGCCCTCTTCGGCCACGGCGAAATAAATTCCGGAGCGCCCGCTGGCGAGAAAGCGCTTCGGCATATCGTCGCGTCCGAAGCGAATGCCCAGCTTGTAGCAAGGAATGCGCGGCTGCGCCACTTTCACCACGGCCCTGCCGATGCGGTACCGATCGCCGATCCGAGCTTCGTTTTCTAGCAGACCTTCGGTCGTCAGATTTTCGCCGAACTTCGCCCACGGCAATTCCACGCCCGGCAGCTCGCCGCGCCAAAAATCGTAGTGCTCCAAAGGATAGGCATACACCGCCTTGTTGACGCCGCCGTGATTGTTCAGATCGGCCTGGCGGTCGCCATCGAAGTTCAGCGCGCGGAGCATCACCGGCCCCGCGAGGGGCGATTTGAAAATTCCGGTGCTCACTTCACGTCCGCGATCGAGCACCAGCCGCGGCCGCCCGACGTTCACGGAAATAATCTTCATCGGCCGCGAATCTCCATTCGTTCCATCATTCATTGGCGGCAATCCGTCAGTGCCCGTAGTTGCTTCATTGTCTGCAATCGAGAACCGCGGAGCCATTCACGCGATCGCTCTTCAGATCGTTCAGCGCGCGATTCGCGTCGCGCAGCGGATAGACGCTCACCTGCGAATGAATCGGAATCTCCGCGGCCACGCGGAGAAAATCCTCGCCGTCCTTACGAGTGTTATTGGCCACGCTGCGTATCATGCGCTCGTGATAGAGCAGATCGTAATCGAAAGATGGAATCGGGCTCATATGAATTCCGCCGAGCACCAGCGCGCCGCCTTTTTTGAGCGCCGTCAGCGCGGGCGGCACAAGTTCTCCGGCAGGCGCAAACACGATTGCGGCGTCCAGCAATTTCGGCGGCTGCTCGGCGGCTTCGCCTGCCCACGCCGCGCCCAGCTTCAGCGCCAGCTCCTGATGCTGTTTTCCGCGCGTGCAGGCGTAAACTTCCACGCCCCAGTGCAGGGCCACCTGAATCGCTACGTGCGCCGCCGAGCCGAAGCCGTAGAACGCCAGCCGCCCTCCGCGCTGGACGTTCGCGAGCCGCAAACAGCGGAAGCCGATGATTCCGGCGCACAGCAGCGGCGCGGCATGCTCATCCGCGAAATTTTCCGGCAGCGCATAGACGAATTTCTCCGGCGCAACGGCGTATTCCGCGTAGCCTCCATCGACCGTCCAGCCGGTAAACGTCGGATGATCGCAAAGATTTTCGTGGCCCGAGCGGCAGTATTCGCACGTCCCGTCCGTGCTGTGCAGCCAGGCGATCCCAACCCGCGCGCCAGTTTTGAATCGGCTCGCTCCCGCGCCTAATTTCTCAACCACTCCGGCAATCTGATGCCCGGGAATGATCGGCGATTTTCGCGGCGGCAACTCGCCTTCCACTACGTGCAGGTCCGTCCGGCATACCCCGCACATTTTTACCCGCACCAGCACCTCGCCCGCCGCCGGCTCCGGCACCGGCGCCTCGCCAAATTGCAGCGGATTCGTTGTAACCGCCGCCGGCGTCCGTAGCACACAAGTCTTCACTAGTTTGCTCCAAGAAAATTCTACCGCGATTGGACGAGAGGAGTGCATCCCGCGGGAAGTATTAACGAACAGTCGCGCCGCTGCGTGCTTCTGCGGCATGATGGTTTTCGACCCGAGGAAAGCAAAACACGTCGACCCCGCACAATCGTGACCACCGAAGCGGACTGTGAATGCGGCCACGCGTCGCGATGGCATGCGGGCGGCGACCCGGTGCTCTCCGGTGGTAGTGCCGCTCCTCGGGTGGAACGGTCGGGCTTCGGGTGGAAGCGCCGCTCATTGGATGAAAGCACCGCTCTTCGGGGGGAGCTCTGCTCATCGGAATGGAAGCGCCGCGCTTTTTACCCTGAGCCTACGAAGGACAGCCCGGCGAGGGGCGTCACCTTGCATCCGTGGCTTTAGCCACGGATGGCCTGGATCGATCGCGATTCTTAATTGCATTCTGTTACCTCTTATGTTAACGTTTGTCGGGCTGTTGTTTCGCCCGGTGGGAGTTGGAATATGCAGGCTGCGGCTTTCCGGCGTCGGCAAGGGACGCCGGAGCAAAACCCGCTGCATCGCCCGCCGCGACGATTTCTTGCCGCGAGTTTTAGTACCCTTCCAAGCAAAATCAAAGGGCGGAACAGCCAATCAACCTTGTCCCCTCATAACTCGCTGGAAATAAAGCCACATGAAAATCCAAGGGCGGAACGTCCCGGTGCATTTGCTTCACTCCATTTTCTTCGCTTCTTCTTCGCTGCCGCGTTCGGCTTTCTTCTCATCACCAGCGCAGCCTGGGCGCATCACTCGCGGGCGATGTTCGACCAAACCAAGCAAGTGAAGCTCGTCGGCACCGTGAAGGATTTTCAGTGGACGAATCCGCACTGCTGGATTCAGGTGCTCGTGCCGGATGCGGCAAATCCCAGTGCTGGTCCCCAGGAATGGGGAGTCGAGATGGGCGCGCCGGTGGAACTGATGCGCAAGGGATGGAAACCCGGCAGCCTGCATCCCGGCGACAAGGTCACGATCCTCGTCAATCCGCTGCGCGACGGCCAGCATGGCGGCCTGGAGCTTGAAACCATCGGCCCCGACGGAAAAATCATCGGCCATCCGGCTGCGACAATAAAATGATCGCGAACCTCAGTCGTCGAATCGCGGCGCGCCACGCGCTAATAGCTGTGGCGCTGATGTTAATGGCAGGCTGTTTCTGCCAAGCGCGCGCGCAAAAGTCCTCAAAGGAGCGCGTCGAGGCATTCGCGAAGCTGCCCAATTGGTCAGGCATCTGGGAACTCGACGCCTTCGTGGGACAATCCGACGGCCAGCAATTCAGCGCTGAGGGCCAGCGCCGGTTGAAATATTACGCAGCCGCGCTGAAACCAGCCTTCACTCCCGCGTATCAGGGAAAGTTCGACGCGATCCTAAAAAAGGTGCAAGCCGCCGTCGCCGCCGACCCGAACCATCCGCCAGAAACGCATCCGCCGCTCTGCGTCGATCCGCCCTTTCCCGCGACGTTGACGCCGGGGATGTTTGAATGGCTGGTCACTCCCGAGGAAACCACTTTCGTCAGCACCGTGGGCGCGGTCCGCCACATCTACACGGACGGCCGGACGCACCCTCCAAAAGACGAGCTATGGCCCACGCTGATGGGCGACTCGGTGGGGCATTGGGAGGGCGATACCCTCGTTATCGACACGATCTCAACGAAGCCGCGTCTTTACACCGGCCAGCTTTCGGGCTTTTTCTTCCCGATGAGCGATCAACTTCATTTCATCGAGCGCGTTCGCATGATCGACCACGATCACATGCAAATCGACTACACCGTGGAAGACCCGGCCGCGCTCGCGAAACCGATGCATGCGACCATCGTTCATACACGCGTGACCGATTTCAACCGCATGGTCGAGGAAACCGACTGCGAGGAAAACGAACGCGACCCGGTGGTCAACGGCAGGTTCACCACCATCACGCATTAGCAGAATGCCTGAGCGAAGCAACGGAGTGCTCTGTGATAACGTCGAAATGTTGAGGCCGCGATGGGCATTTTGCCTCTCAAACCGAATGGCCGATGGCGGGCAGCCGCGGGGACGTGGCGCATCGCTGCGCTGACGCTCGCCGGCCTTGCCTGCGCCGGGATCTTGTTAGGCCAAGTCGGCGGATATCCGGGTTATTCGCCGGGCCACGGCATCATCGACATGGACGGCGAACAGTTCGCGCCGGAAAACCCCAACGAGCATGCGGAGTGGACGTTCGCGCGATTTCACTACGACCTGGGCGATGAATTCGGCTACTACGGCTTTCAGCGCTGGGCGGCGGACTATCCCAAGGCGGACCGGCAGTTCATCATGGGCGTGAAGCGGCTCACACGAATCGACGCGCGGTCCACGGAGCATATCGTCGATGCCAATAGCGACGAAATCTTCAACTATCCGTGGGTTTACGTGGAAGATCCTGGCGGGTGGAGGCTAAGCAGCGCGCAGGCGAAGCGCCTGCGGCAATTCATCGAGCGGGGCGGGTTCATCATGCTCGACGACTCGTGGGGCGACCAGGAATGGGCGACCATGGAAGCCGGCGTGGAGCAGATCCTGCCGGGGCGGACGATTGAAGACCTGCCGAACGGCGACGAGATTTTTCACGTGGTGTACGACTTGGACGACCGGGTGCAGGTTCCTGGAACGCGCCACATCTGGGGCCGGCGCTGGCCTCTTTCGCCGGATATGCAGCATCCGCGGTGGCTAGGCGTGCGGGACGATACAGGCCGCATCGTGATCGCCATTTGCCACAACTCGGACGTCGGCGATGCCTGGGAATGGGCCGATAGCCCGCGATATCCCGAAAAGCCTGCTTCCACGGCCTACCGCATCGGCATCAACTACATCATCTACGCGATGACGCACTAAGCGCGGAACCTCTAGAAGGGAAAGCGGCGCGCGGCCACCTGAAAGCAGGAATCGTCGTGGACTTTGCCAAAAAGTTTACGTATAAGGTGGCTTACGCCCGCAAGGGCAAATCGTCAGCTCGGAGAAACGAAGATGGCCAAGAAAGCAAAAGCAAAGAAAGCCAAGGCAGCACCCGCCAAGCCCCTGGCGAAGTAAGCGCGCCGGCACACACACACAATTGAAAAGAAAAAAGGGCTGCTGACCGAAAGGCCGCAGCCCTTTTTGATTCGAGTCGCCACGTAAAGCGCCGCGAACTATCAGTAGTCGTTCGCCGAGCTTTCGAGGAACGCGCGAAGTTTGCGCGACCGCGACGGGTGACGCAGCTTGCGCAGAGCCTTGGCTTCGATCTGGCGAATGCGCTCGCGAGTGACGGCGAAGGATTGGCCGACTTCTTCAAGCGTGTGCTCGCTGCCGTCGTCGAGACCAAAACGCATCTTGATGACTTTTTCCTCGCGCGGAGTGAGGGTCTTGAGCACGGAGGAGGTTTGCTCCTTGAGGCTCAAGTTGATCACCGCGTCGGACGGAGAAACAACAGCCTTGTCCTCGATGAAGTCGCCAAGGTGCGAATCTTCCTCTTCACCGATGGGAGTTTCGAGCGAAATCGGCTCCTGAGCGATCTTGAGGATTTTGCGGACCTTCGCCACGGCGATGTCCATGCGCTTTGCGATCTCTTCGGAGGTAGGTTCGCGGCCGAGTTCCTGCACCAACTGCCGCTGCGTGCGCACGAGCTTGTTGATGGTCTCGATCATGTGCACGGGGATGCGGATGGTGCGGGCCTGATCGGCGATGGCGCGAGTGATGGCCTGACGAATCCACCAAGTGGCATACGTGGAGAACTTATAGCCGCGGCGCCATTCGAATTTGTCCACGGCCTTCATCAAGCCGATGTTGCCTTCCTGAATTAAATCGAGAAACTGCAAGCCGCGGTTGGTGTATTTCTTGGCGATGGATACGACCAAGCGGAGGTTCGCTTCGATCAGCTCTTTTTTGGCCTGCTCGGCTTCGGCTTCACCGCGAAGAATCACCTGGAGCGCGCGCTTCAGTTCAGTGGGGCTGACTTCGCTGGCAATTTCGATATCGCCCAGTTCCTGGCGGCGGGCCTTGAGATCGCGGCGAGCCTCGGCCTGAACTTCCGCCTTGGAGACCTCGACGCGGCGCTCAAGCTTGCCGAGCTCGCGTTCAAGAGAGTGCATGCGCTCGACGGTCTGATGGATCTTGTCAATCAGACGCTTCTTTTCGAGCGGATTGAAGTCGATTTCGCGGATGAGGCCGGAAATCTCGATGCGCGTGCGAGCCACTGCATAACGCGCTCGCAGATACGGACGCTTTTTCGCCTTCGGAGTGCGATCGAGCTTCGCGGCGAGCTTCAGCGCCTGCTGGTAGAGCTTGCCGATTTTGTCGATACGCTTGAGCGTCTCGTCGGTTTTGGCCTTGATTTTCTCTTCAGTCAGCTCTTCATCGTCGAACTGAACAATTTCCTTGATGGAGCGAGCGCCCTCGCGCAAATCTTCGCCAACCTGGAGCAGTTCCTTGATAATGAGAGGAGCGCGCGAGATGGTTTTGAGAACGAGCAATTGCCCGCGCTCGATGCGCTTGGCGATGGCCACTTCGCCTTCGCGCGTGAGCAGCGGAACGGTGCCCATTTCGCGCAGATACATGCGCACCGGATCGTTTGTTTTTTCGAGAGTTCCCGGCGTCAGATCCAAGTCGCCGTCTTCCGAGGCAGTCTCTTCCTTAGTGGATTCAGCTCCATCGGACGAATCGGCGGCTAGAGCAGCCTTCGCGCTGGAAAGGTCTTCGTACACATCGATCCCGTAGCGCTCGAACGTCGAGAGCAGATCGTCGATTTCCTCGGACGAATGCACCTCCGGGGGCAGCAGATCGTTCACTTCGTCGTAGAGCAGGTATCCCCGCTCCTTGCCCATGGCGATGAGGTGCCGTACCTGATCGTATTTTTCTTCCAATGCCAAAGTCACGCGTGTTCCCCCTGTAATACCGGGCGTGCCAGCAGGATTCGCCGAATGTATGAGGGCCGAAGGTGGACACCCCGGCCAGTTGCTTCTCTAATTTCTAAGTGGACTGATAAGAGAGACGAATCCCCGACCCCAGCCCCGAAATGCGCCGCCAGCGCCGAATTTACCGACATCGGCAAACTCACACCTATTGGATGCACTTCAACGGGCGCCCGTTTCCTCCGAAACCCCATGATATTACAACACATTTCATCGAAGCGTCAACGAAGCACCCTAACCGGCAACATCATTATCGGCCGCTCCCGAGAAGAAAATCAGGAGGGAAAGCCGGGTTTTCCCTACGGTACATGGCAAGTGCGGATGCCCTGCTTCTCGAAGTATTTCTGGTGATACTCCTCGGCTCGGTAGAACTCGGCCGCCGGGATGATCTGAGTAACAATTGGGCGCTTAAAGATCGCCGCCTTATCCAAGGCTGCCTTAGCGGCGTGGGCCTCCGATTCCTGCTCTGGGTCGTGAAAAAAAATGGCCGATCGATATTGTGTGCCAAAGTCGGGGCCCTGCCGGTTCAATTGGGTTGGATCGTGAGCCTGAAAAAATGCAGCGAGCAACTCCCGATAAGAAACCTGCCGGGGGTCGAACTCGAGCTCGACGGCCTCCGCATGGCCCGTTTGCCCGGTGCAAACCTCTTTATATGTGGGGTTTTGCTTGGCGCCGCCGGTGTATCCAACCGTCGTGGAGGTAACGCCCTTTACCTGCCGGAAGGCGTCTTCGACGCCCCAAAAACATCCTGCCGCGAATGTTGCCTTCGCCATAGCCCCGTTACTCCCTTCCCTGGCTCGCGGCTAATAGTGCCACGGCTTTGCGTTTCCGTAAAACGCCGTTGTTATAGGTTAGATACCTAAGCATGGGTTTGGTTGCACCCGATTGAGAGGCACCTCAGCCGCGCCTTCTCAACGGACACCGCAGGGCGGGCGTCACGCCTTGGCCGTAGCCAATATCCGGTCAATCACATCTGGAATCTCGAACACCGAGTGGTTTTGAAGCTTGGCGGCATTGGAGCGGTAGCGGGCAAGCGTAGCGGGTTCAATGAGAGTGGAAACGGCTCCTTCTACGTGCCGGAAGTTCGGAAGCACGATGCCCAGTTCATTTTCGACGATCCATTTAGCGTTATAGCGCTCCTGAGGCAACGTCCAGGCATTGCACTCGACGATTACTGGCAGGTCCATCGCTATGGCCTCGCTGACGCTGCCTGGTCCGGGCTTGCCGATGAAGAAGTCGGCCAATTGCATGTAGTAGTCCACGCGGTTAGTAAATCCTTCGACGAATCGCGGATGGCGCGATCGCCCGGCTCGCAGAGCCTCCGCTAATCTCTCGTTTTTCCCACAGACATAGAGCATTTGAACGTCGATGCCTGATTGCTCAATTCGCTCGCCAATTTCCAGCATGGCTCCCGAGCCATGTCCGCCGAAGAGAACCAGCCCAGTCGGCAAGTCCTGCCGCAGACCGAGGCGCTCGCGCTCGGCGACCGGATCTTCGATTCGCGGCTCGTAAAATCGCGGGTGGAGAATCATGCCCGATACACGAAAAATGCGGTCGCAGGTATGTCCCATTAAATTGGCTTGCTGCGCAGCATGAGGAGTACCGCAGACGAGATACTGGAGCTGGCGCTCGACCCAGAAGTGCGGAGGGTAATCGGCTAGGTCAGTGAGAACCGTAAGGAATGGCCTTCCTGGGAGGGCCTGCGCCAGGCTTTCGCACAGGGCTCGATTGAAGTGCGGCACAAAGGAAACAACCATGTCCGGCTGTGTTTCCCTCCAGTAGGCTTCCAACACTCGCAAGGTTGGCCTGTGGTACACCCGAATCAGGCCTTGGAGCACGCGCATGAGATGCGGACTGCCCAGCGTCCAGCCGTTGCGTAACATTGTGTTGTAGAAGTCCTGGATGCGAATGCCGGCGTATTTCTTCAATACGTCAAGTTTGTCAAGGAGTTCCTGCAGGTTGACCAGCTGAACGTCCCAGGGCCGGTTCTGGCCATGAATAGCCATTTGCAGCGCGGTGGCGGCCGCTCGATGGCCTCCGCCAGCGTCGAAGAAGACGAATTCGATCTTGCGCGGACATAGTCGGTCCATCGGGGCGGCATTCTCGCACGAGCCGACTCGGCGATTGTTGCAGAATGGTTAAAATCGAAAGCTCCGTGCTGAATCAGTTAAATGCCTTCCTTTCATCTGCTTACACAATGTTCGTAGCGTTGTCACGCGTGAGTAATGCTGTGGATTTACTGTGGAAAACATGAAATGCGACATGCACGTGCACTCGTATTATTCGGGGCCTTGCACCACGCCTTTCGTGAGCGCCTTTTGCCGGGAGAGTTACAGCGATCCGGAAGAGGTTTTCGAGATGCTCCGGCGCCGGCAGATGAACCTGTTCACGCTGACGGACCACGATTCGATCGAGGGGTCCGAAAAGCTGCGCGAGCATCCGGAGTTCTTCCTGAGCGAGGAGCTCACATGCCACATGCCCAGCGGTACGGAAGTCCATATCGGTGTTTACGACTTTTGTGAGCGCCAGCACGCGCAGCTCCAGCGACGGAGGAACGATCTGCCTGCGCTCCTGATGTATCTGACGGAACGGCGCCTGCTTTTCAGCATCAACCATATTTTTTCCAGTCTGACCGGCCGGCGCGAGCTAGAGGATTTCGGCTGGTTTCGCGAGTACTTTCCCGCTGTCGAAACGCGCAACGGCCACATGCTGCCGAAAGCTAATGCGCGCGCCGCGCAATTGGCGCGGCGGTGGCACAAAATCGCGATCGGCGGAAGCGACGCACACGCGCTCCCCTCGGTGGGAATGACTTACACGGACGTTCCCGGCGCGCGAACCAAGCAAGAATTCTTCGAAGGGCTAAAAAGCGGCCAAGGACGCGTTCGCGGCGAATCCGGGTGTTTTACAAAGCTGACCCGAGACGTCTTCGCGATCGCGGGCGAAATGATGCGCGAGAAGGCCTGGACGGCGCTCCTGGCGCCGCTTGCGTTTGCCGTGCCGGTAGCAACGCTGTGGAATTACCGGGACGAAAACGCTTTTCTTCGCCGCTGGCCGGCGGAGCTTTGGGGACCATACGCGAAGCACGAACGGCTAGGCTGGGATTCCTTGTCGAAATCCGCGGTGGAGGAGTGGGCATGACAGTCGCGAAAGCAGTCTGGCACCAAATCCAATCGAGCGATCACCGGCTGATGCGGAGGGTGCACCGGTGGCGCGCGCCAAGGTGGTTCCGCATCGCGATGATTGCGGCGACTCGAGGAGGAGACGGATGGCTCTGGTACGCGTTCGGAATGATTCTGTTGCTCGAAGGTGGAGAGCATCGCTTCGCCGCTATCGGGGCGGCCGCTACCAGCGCCGTGGCGGGTATTTTTATTTTCCGCGCGCTCAAACACACCAGTCGGCGCAAAAGGCCGTGCGAAATCGAGCAGCACTGCTGGGCATCGATACTACCGCCAGACAAATATTCTTTTCCCTCCGGCCATGCAATCACCGCGTTCGCAGTCGCCGTCTCCGTAGGGCTCTTTTATCCTTACCTGCAACCATGCCTGATCCTAGCAGCACTGTTGATCGCCGCGTCGCGCATCGCGCTCGGGATGCATTTTCTGAGCGATGTTTTAGCTGGGATCGCGCTAGGAGTGGCACTGGGGATGGCGAGCTACCACATCTTCGCGTTCATTTAAAAGCGCAGGCGGAACATTCGCGACGTTCAGAGGTCAAGCGGAAGCGGATCGTCTCCGGTGATCAGGCGGGCAGAGCGGTCGTGAGTTAGATACATATACCCCCACTGGACCATTACTAGAACCCGGTTTCGAAACTGCACGATGTACATCAGGTGAACGAATAGCCAGATCAGCCACGCCGGCCAGCCGGAAATCCGCACCCAACGCAAATCAGCGACGGCAGTGGCACGTCCGACGCTGGCAAGATTGCCCTTGTCGAAATAATGGAATGGCCGCGAGGTGCGTTGGCCTTTCAGCCGGCGAATGATGGCGCGGGCGGCGTAAACACCCTGCTGAATGGCGGTCTGCGCGACGCCAGGCAAAGGATGGCCGGTCTGATAGCTGAAGTTGGCGAGATCGCCGATGGCGAAAATCTCCGGGTGGCCAGGAAGGGTCAGATCTGGTTGCACGGTAACGCGGCCCTGCTTGTCGAGAGCGGCGCCGGTGGCCTCCGCGACGGACCGCGCGAGAGGCGAGGCGAGAACGCCAGCGGCCCAGAGAACGGTGCGAGTGGGAATGGTGGTCTCGTGACCGGATTCGCGGAGCGTGACGGAAGATTCGTCGATCTTGGTGACCAGAGCGCTGGTGCGTACGGTTACGTGCAGGCGCTCCACCATCCGCTGCGCCGCAGCGGAAAGTTTCGGCGGATAGGATGGCAGAATTGAGCCAGCGGCCTCGACCAGGATGATTTGAGTGCTCCTGGGATCGATCGAGCGAAAATCACAGCGAAGCGTATCATGGGCAATTTCGCCGAGGGCTCCGGCCAGTTCTACGCCGGTGGGTCCGGCTCCGACGATAATGAATGTGAGCCAAGCGCGGCGCTTTTCAGGATCGGTTTCGCGTTCGGCGGCTTCGAAGGCGAGCAGAATGCGGCGCCGCATGTGCGTGGCGTCCTCGACGGTCTTGAGTCCCGGCGCGAAGCGCTCCCATTCGTCATGGCCAAAATATTGATGGCTGGAGCCGGCGGCCAGGATCAACGAGTCGTATTCGACGTAGCCGTCACTAAGCACAACGCGGCGATTCTTTACGTCGATGCCGGTGGCCTCCGCGAGAAGGACTCGAGCGCTGCGATAACGACGGAGAATATTTCGAAGCGGCGAGGCGATGTTAGCCGGCGAGAGCGCGCCGGTAGCAACCTGATAGAGGAGCGGCTGAAACAGATGATGGTTGCGGCGGTCGATAAGGGTTACGTCAACGCCTGCGCGGGCGAGTTTCAGCACGGCGCTCAGCCCACCGAAACCTCCGCCAACGATCGCTACTCGATGTCCGTCCATGGAAGGCGCGCAGGGGCCTGCACGCCAAACCTCCAGCAATCATTGGATGTTACGACCCGAGGAAAAGTGTCGAATCCGGGGCGTGGATAGCGCGCGTGACTCCTGGCGGAATTTACATGCGCGGAATTTGCGAGACGTTCCAGCCGCCGCCGAGTGCTTTGACCAGGAGCACGCTGGCGGTCATGCGGCGGGTAGCGATATCGACGGCGCTGCGCTCGTCATTGAGGGCGGCACTTTCGGCGGTGGTTACTTCCAGGTAATTGGTGACGCCGCCCTTATAACGTGTGTTCGAGAGGTCCAGAGCATGTTGGGCGGCGGCAACGGCGGCATCCTCCACCTTGGCTTCGCCATCTAAAATGCGCAGCGCCGCCAAATTGTCCTCGACTTCCTGGAACGCGACCAAAGTAGTCTGCCGATATTGATCGACCGATTGACGATAGGCGGAGCGCGCTTGCTCGTTCATGGCGCGGCGCGCGCCTCCATCGAAAACCAATTCCGCGGCGGAGCCGGCAAGGGACCAAAAGCCGCTCGGGCCTTGGAGAAGGTTCGTGATGGTGCTGCTCTCGAATCCGCCGGAGCCGCTTAAACCAATCGCGGGGAAATAGGCGGCGCGGGCGACTCCAATATTGGCGTTGGCCTCTTCGACGCGCCGCTCGGCGGCGGCAATGTCCGGACGGCGCTCCAGCAAATCCGATGGCAGGGCGGCGGGAATCGATGGCGGCCCCATCGAGAGGGGCAGCGGCTGCAAAGTGAAGTTTGCCGACGGAGTTCCAATTAGCACGGCGATGGCGTGCTCGTATGCCGCGCGTTGGACGCCGACATCGACGGCTTCGGCGCGCGTGGTTTGGAGCTGCGTCTGCGCCTGGGCCACATCGAGTTCGGACGAAAGGCCGCCTTGATAGCGGCTCTGGGTGAGTTCCAAGGCGCGCTGATAGGAGACAACCGTGGAATTCAGCAACTGGGCCTGCGAATCGAGCCCGCGCAGTTCGAAGTAGTCCAGCGCCAGTTCGGCATGAAGGCTCAAATCGACGCTAGCGAGATCGGCGGCGCTGGCTTGGGCTTCAGAGCGGGCGGCCTCGACGGTGCGCCGCACACGGCCCCAAACGTCCGGTTCGTAGGAGGCATCGAGAGGCAACTGCACGTCGCTGTAAGTGACAGGCGAGCCGGCGCCATACAGCGCGCGATTCTGCGACTGGCGGTTGCCAGAGGCCGCGGCGCCCGCGGTCACGCTCGGAAATTCTCCGGCACGAGCTGTTCCGATAGCGGCGCGCGCTTGCTCGAATTGCTCTTGTGCGGCCTTGAGCGTCTGGTCGGACACTGTGAGCTGATCTTCGAGCGAGCTTAGCTCCGGATCATCGTAAGCCTGCCACCATTGGCCTTTGGGAGCGGTGGCGTTGGGCTGCGCCAGCTTCCATCCCTTGGCTTCCTTATAGGCAACGGGCACTTGGGCGCTGGGACGCACGTAGTTAGGCCCGACTGTGCATCCCCCCCAAAAAAGCCCGAATGCAAGCAGGAAAACCGGAGGAAAGCGGCAGAGATTGATGCCCTTGGGGGGATGATTCATGCGAAAACGGTCGTGTCCGGAAGTCCCGCTCGGGTGATTGCAAGCCGAGTTCATGCTGGCAGACAAACCGAAGCGTAGCCAAAGACATGCGGGCCGGGCCGGAACAAAATCATTCTCCGCCACCGGCGGGGCTTTGGCCATTCTCCTGACGCGAAGAGACGACGCGCACCAGCTCTCCGGAAACGAGCGAGTCGGGCGGGTTGACGATCACCTGATCGGAAGGATTGAGGCCGGCGACGACCTCCACTTCATTTCCGAAGTCACGGCCAAGCGTGATGCTTTTTAGTACGGCGCGGCCATTCTCCACTGTCCCAGTTTGCAAGCCTTGGGAACGGAAAATCAGGGAACTGACGGGTAGGATCAGCGCGCGAGTGGCGTTGGGGATCTGAAAATGGACCTCAGCGTAAGCGCCGGGAAGAAGTTGACCGGTAGGATTATCGACATCGACTTCGACGAGCAATGTGCGCGAGGCGGCATCAATCGCGTCCGAGGTGCGGACTAGAGTGCCGTTGAAGCGGCGGCCGGGAAATTCCGGCAGCGTGACATCGGCCGACAAACCGGGACGAGCGGAAGCTGAATATTGCTGCGGCACGTTGACGTAAACGCGCAGCTTGCGGATCGCGGAGATGTGAAACAACTCAGTGGCCGGACTGCCGGCGCCCGAGTTGATGAGGTGGCCCACATCTGTGTTGCGCGCGGTGATCACGCCGTCGAAGGGAGCGTACACCCTCTCGAAGGATTGGAGTTCTTCGAGGCGCTTGACATTGGCTTGGGCGGAGGCGACAGCGGCCGTCTTGGCCTGAAAATCTCCCACGGCGTTATCCACATCCTGCTTGGCCACGGAGCCGCTTTTGAGCAGATTCTTGTAACGCTCGGCGGTGGTGCGGGCTAAGTCGTAGTTCGCCTGGGCAGTGTTCAGATCGGCGCGAGCTTGATCGAGCTGCTGATCGACCTCGGGACTTTCGATGACGGCGAGCAGGTCGCCTTTCTTCACACGGGAGCCGATATCGTGATACCAGGCTTTCAAATATCCGTTGGTGCGGGCGTAAATCGGGGAGTCCGCAAAAGCCTGCATGTTGCCCGGGAGCACGATTTCGGTCGTCGGATCGCCTAGTTTCGGATGAATGACGGCAACGGTAGGAATAGCGAGATCGCGGGTCTCCGTCTTAAGCGCCGCGCGCGCCTTGAAACGGGGCACTACGCCCGCGATCACAATCGCAGCCGCTATCGCGAGGACGATGACAACAGCCAGAACACCACGACCGGATTCGCGCCGCCAGTCGGCGGGCACTCCACCACAGCCCGGATTTGCTCCGGGTTGATTTCTGTCGATCACAAGTTTCCTTACCCCAATCACGCTAAATGATTTAGATGTGGGCGGATGTATGCGAGTTTCACCAGAGCCGCCATCGTAGAGGGCGCCCGCAATTACGCGGCCTCCCTGGACGAGCTAGAGCTGCGTTTACCGTGAACGATGCTGAAAAATACAGGCACAAAAAAGAGCGTCGCGACCGTGGCAAAGATCAGGCCGCCGACCACGGCGCGCCCGAGCGGGGCATTCTGCTCGCCGCCCTGGCCCATGCCGAGCGCCATGGGAAGCATGCCGATGATCATGGCAAGAGCAGTCATCAGCACGGGACGAAAACGCGTGAATCCGGCCTCAAGGGCGGCTTCGGAGGGCGTTTTGCCCGCAGCCAGACGATCGCGCGAAAAACTGACCACGAGAATGCTATTCGCGGTGCCGACTCCCATGCACATAATTGCGCCGGTGAGCGCCGGAACGCTGAGCGTTGTGTGCGTGACGAAAAGACACCAGACGATGCCAGCGAGCGCCGCAGGCAGAGCCATTAGGATAACGAATGGATCCAGCCAGGACTGGAAGTTCACGACAATCAAGAAATAGACCAGCACGATCGAGAATGCGAGTCCGCCAAGCAATCCTACGAAAGATGTTCGCATGGTCTGAACCTGCCCCAGGACGTTGATCTGCGAACCGCGGGGCAGATTTTTTCGATTGCGATCGATGATCGACCCAATGTCGCCGGAGACGCCGCCCAGATCGCGGCCGTCCACCGAACCGAAAATGTCGATTGCTGGCTCAAC
Source organism: Candidatus Acidiferrales bacterium (assembly GCA_030038275.1). GTDB lineage: Bacteria > Acidobacteriota > Terriglobia > Acidiferrales > UBA7541 > Palsa-295. Next base: position 56,050 of record JASHPG010000094.1, read on the forward strand.
ATCGTAGTGCGAAACGACGGCCATTTCGGAGCTGCGGCTGAAGGAAGCCACATCGCTGAGAATTTCCGGCTGACTGGTTCCCTGGCTGCTGATGGGAACATTTTCCAGCTTCTGGAGAGAGTCAGTGCGGTATTCCGGAGTTTGCACCGCGATGTTGTAGCTGACGCCGGTCTGCGGATCTAGCCAGAAGGTGGGCGTTGTCTGAAAGCTGCCGCTGAGTGAAACGAGAAGGTTTTGCGCAACATCGTTGGCTGTGTAGCCGATCTGCTCCGCTTTCGTGCGATTCACCTGGATATGCAGACGAGGCTCATTGAACTCTTGCTGGATGCGCAGGTCCACGGCGCCGGGAATGAATTTCAGCTGATTTAAGAGGTTGTCGGCGAAGCCGCGGTTGGCCAAGAGGTCTCGTCCGACAATCTGTACGTCGATCGGAGCGGGCTGACCGAAATCCAGAATTTTACTGACCATATCGGTTGGCAGGTCGTAGAACTGAACGCCCGGAAAATCCTGGGTCAGGACGCGGCGCAGTTCGCGCACGTACTGAATTGTTGGTTTATGTTTCGCCGCCAGGGAAACGAGTATGTCGGCGTCTTCCGTGCCGATTGGCGCCGAGTTGCTGTAGGAAAGGTTGATGCTGCTATAAGGCAGGCCGATGTTGTCGATAATGGAGACGAGTTCCGAAGACGGGATATGGGCCCGAATGTCCGCCTCCACACGGTCGCAGAGCGCCGCCGTATCTTCGATGCGAGTGCCCGTGGGAGCGCGCATATGCAGATTGAATTCACCGCTATCGACGGAAGGAAAGAAATCCTCGCCGACGAGCGGAAGGAGCGCGAACGATAGCAGGCACGCGCCAAAGAATCCGGCTATGAACAGTTTGCGGTGCTCGATGCAAGACGCCAGCATGCTGTGATACCCGTCGCGGAAACGCTCGAAACCCACTTCAAATCTGGCCTGAAGACGCACGAACACGTTGCGGGACGCGCGGATTTGTTCCAGCCGCTGCTCCTCGCTCTGCTCGACGAGTAAGTATCTGGCCATCGTGGGAACGAGGCTGCGAGAGAGCAGATACGATGCGAGCATGGCGAAAACAACAGCCTCGGCGAGGGGCACGAACAAATACCTCGCGACCCCCGATAAAAAGAACATTGGAACGAATACGATGCAAATCGAGAGCGTGGAAACCAGCGCGGGAACGGCAATTTGCGAGGCACCGTCGAGTATCGCCTGAACGATTTCCTTACCTTGATCGATATTACGGTTGATGTTTTCAACCTCGACGGTGGCATCGTCGACGAGGATACCCACAGCGAGAGCCAATCCGCCAAGAGTCATCATGTTAATCGTCTGCCCCAGGGCACTGAGAACGATGATCGACGCCAAAACAGACAATGGGATCGAAACGGCGATAATCAACGTGCTGCGCCAATTGCCCAGGAAGATCAAGATCATCAGGGCCGTCAAAGATGCGGCGATGGCACCCTCGCGAATCACGTCATCGATCGACGCTCGGACGAAAATCGACTGGTCCGACAGAAAATGAATTCGAAGCGGCGGCGGCAGACCGGCCAAGATACTGGGAACTTTCTTTTTTACGTTGGCGATGATCTGGAGGGTGGAAACGTCGCCATTCTTCATAACTGAGAGCAGGGCTGCCCGAGTGCCATCTACCCGAACGATATTTGTTTGGGGCGGGTAGCCATCACGAACGTGCCCGACGTCGTGGATGTATATCGTGGATGTGCCTACCTGCTTGACCGGCAGGTTATTCAGTTCCTGAACGGTTTGCGGCGCTCCATTCATGTCCACCTGATATTCGAAGGGGCCAATCTTCGCCGTTCCAGCGGGAATAATCAGGTTTTGGCTGCCGATCGCGTTCACAATGTCGTATGGCGAGAGGCCGTGGGCCTGGAGCGCCTGCGTATCAAGGTCCACTTGGATTTGGCGCTGCTTGCCGCCGTAGGGGTACGGAATGGCAATGCCCGGGATGTTGATCAGACCGACGCGGATGAAGTTCTGCGCTAAGTCTCCCAACTGCTGCTCGGTGAGCCCCTGGCCGGAAATGCCTAGCTGAAGGATCGGGACGGTCGAGGCGTTGTACTGGATCACGAATGGAGGCTGGGTGCCCGGAGGCATGGAGTGAACGATCGATTGCGATATAGCCGTAATTTGCGCGACCGCGGTTCCGACATCAACGCCCGGTTGAAAAAAAACCTTCACAATCGCGCGGCCGGCAAGTGACTGAGAGTCGATATGAGAAATGTTGTTGACGGTCGTAGTCAGCGCGCGCTCGTACTGATAAACGATGCGGTTTGACATGTCCTCCGGCGAAAGCCCGTTATAATTGAAGAGAACGCTGATGACCGGAATGTCGATGTTCGGGAATATGTCCACCGGCGTACGCGCGATGGCTACGACGCCGACGATCAGAATCAGAATGGCCGCGACGACAAAAGTATAAGGACGGCGTAGAGCCAGCCGTACGATCCACATCTATGCGAGCGCTCCCCTAATTCGCCGGGCCGAGTCGGGACACAGACGGCGAGGTTATTGATCCAGAGGACTCAACATTATCTCACGCCTCGCAAATCGGCGTGCCCGTAGCGCCTCCATCATTCGTTAGCCGAGAGTCGCGCTTGGGGATGCGACCGGTGGTGATTGCCGTGCGCCGACATGTCATCTGATTTCATCTTGTGCCCAATTTGCCTCCCATCCGCGTTTAGGGGACTCGTTGGAGGCTTGTTTGCGGTCTTTGCCTACCTTGACCAGGTGACCCGGTAGCATTTAGATTTTCTCGCGGACGGCATTGCGGAGGCTCAAAGTGACAGACCTGCTGACGCGCGATCTACCTCTTGCGCTGACGGTTCTGGCTGGCGCAGCACTCATCGTCGGGCCTGTTGCCGCGTTGAGCGTGATGTTTTGGCATTGGCAAGAGGAACTGAAGCGGTCCGTTCGCCTGCGCCAAGCTAGAACTACTCAAATTCGATAATTTCTCCGAAAAATGGAAAGGGCTTCTCGCAGGTCAGCGAGTATGCCGCGCCATGCGTGCGATTCATCCGAGAGCCGCGCCCCCACTGAGCCCTCACGCGTCTCTTCCCCCGACGGTCTGATATGTAGGAAAAGCGTGGGGCGATAACAGCAAATAAATTTAACCATTTCGCGCGATTCGCCGCGAACCCGCTCATATCGTACGAAAAACCAGTGACAAATTTTGGCACGCTGCGTGCTCGGATATCAGGTGATGAACCTAGATTCCGGCCCAGGCAAAGCACCGAGCAACAGGACTAGCTTAGTAAGATGGCATTACTGGTTGTACTGGGCCGGTGTCGCGTGCGCTTTTGTAGCTGCTCTCACCGCATTCGGGCTGATAAAGTGGCCGAGCCGCCGCGCGCAACAGCGGGGCATCGGCTCAGCAATCACCGACTCGAACCCGGGGCAGGCAACGATCTCGACCGGCGTGGAATTCCAGAGGCGTCGGCTCTATCCGTACTCCGTGGTGCCCGGAGGGGTGGAAAGCGCAGCAGAACTCCGAAACGCCATCTCCCGCGACCCGTTGGTGGCGCAACTGTACGCGAGTTTCGATTTGTCGCGAGCGCACATCGTGCGACTGACGCACGATCGCGAGGTTTACGTCTCTTATCGCTACGACGGCAAGATTTACTGGACCAAGAAGCGCCTCTTGCTGCGCGCTGGGGAAACTGTAATAACCGAAGGCAAAGAAACGGGGCGTACGCGCTGCGGAAACCGGGTCTCCGAGACGCCAATGCAGCCGGTTCGGCAAAATGAACCGCCGAATGCCGCGGTCAATACTCCAGTTAACGCGCCCACGTACGCTGGCGCCGAAGCTCCAGCCACGGAACTTGCTGAAAACACGGATACGCTTCCGCTCTTGCCGGTAGGGTCGCCTTCGCTCGATCCAGACGGGAGGATGCCCCTAATTCCGCAGACGCCGCCATCTCCCACCGTAATTCCACCCCCATTTTTCCCGCTAGTCGGAGGTGGACCACCATCGTTTCCAAATGTTACTCCGCCTCCTCCGGTCGCAGCGCCCGAACCCGGCGAACTCTTGCTGCTGGCGATAGGCTTAATCGCACTGGGTCTGATGGCATTATTCACAGTACGACAAACCAGGAAAGCCTAATCTGCATTATCGGCTGGAGTCGCGAACTTGTCGCGGCTACGGGGAATTAGGTCAGGGAAACGTATTTTTGCGATGAATTCAGGCCCTCTTGCGCAGCTTCCAGATTGCGTATCATAGGAGACAGCCCGTGGCGCCCAAAACACGCTGCAATGGCCTTTCCGATCTCGTCAATCCGCTCCGTAGCTAAGGCCAGCACACTGGGACCGGCACCACTGAGCGCTATGCCGAGCAAACCAGGGATACGCGGAAGCGCGAATACTTCCGAGAGGCCTGGGATCAGCGTCTGCCGCTGCCCTTGGTGCAAGCGGTCCTGCATGGCATCCCAGATGAGATCGTAGCGGCGATCTTCTAGCGCGGCCACGAAGAGCGCGGAACGCTGCAAGTTAAAAACGGCGTCCGCGCGCGGGATGGATGGAAGCAAAACCGCGCGCGATTTCTTTGTTTCGAGCTCGACGTCCGGCGTGACCACGATCACGCGAATTACCTTGGGCCAGCGCTTGCGCAGCGCAGCGACACTTCCGTCCGGTCGAGTAAAGGTGATCACAAAGCCGCCGAGCAACGCTGCTGCCACGTTGTCCGGGTGCCCCTCCATCTCGGTCGCGTAGCGCAGCACGGCGTCCTTCGGGACCGGACGCCCGGTAACGAGATAACCCAGGGCGACCCCCGCGACTGCGGCGGCCGCGCTGCTGCCAAGGCCACCAGCAACCGGGATTTGATTCTGCACCGCCAAGCGGACGCGCGGAAGGTCGAAGCCTTCGCGTTCGGCAGCCAAACGCATGGCCCGAAAGATCAAGTTCTGGTCCGGATCCTTGGGAAGAGCGGAAGTGCCGCGCACGCCGGAGCTTCGAGCCCGTGTTCGCGCGCCGGGCTGCGACAGCAAGGTGGCTCGCACGCTGAGATACATTTCAAGCGCGAGGCCCAGGCAATCGAATCCAGCGCCCATATTGGCCGTCGAGGCGGGAACGCGAACTTCAAAAGAGGGCTGGCGGGAGGCGGTCATGGAATCGGAGGGCGCTCGGCGGCGCGCCGACAAGCGCAAGTCGTGTGCAGCTCCTTAGCGCTGCTGTTCGAGCGTCTTGAGAATCGCGGACTTAGAAGCTTCGACGCGCTGCGGCGCATTGCGAAATGAACCGTGAATACACAAGGGTTCCGCTCCAGCGGATTCAAGCGCGAGCGTTCCCCGATGATAAGCGCTGACGTAATCCGGATCTTTCAGCACATGGCCGGTCAGAACCGCTATCACGGATTCTCCTCGACGAATGCGGCCCGCAGCAACAAGTTTCTTGATGCCGGCAACGGTCGTCGCGGAAGCCGGCTCGCAGCCGATGCCGTCACGCCCGATCATGGCTTTTGCGTCGGCTATCTCTTGTTCGCTCACGCTGATAATGCTGCCTCCGGAGCGCAGCACGGCACGCAACGCCTTTTTCCAGGAGACCGGCGCTCCGATCTTGATGGCGCTCGCGAGCGTGCGGGGATGGTTTTCGAATTCAAGCGAGCCCGGCAGAGGCGATTCGGCGGCAGTCTCCGCAGGGGACAGCCTGGCGAACAAACGCGCCAACGGAGATGCGCCTTCGGCTTGAATCACACTCAATTTCGGCAGCCTGTCGATCAATCCGAGCGCCAGCAACTCCTCGAATCCTTTGCCGAGCGCGGAACTATTGCCCATGTTGCCGCCGGGAACGACCACATGATCCGGCACTTGCCAATTACGCTGGTTCATCATTTCGAACGCGACGGTTTTTTGTCCTTCGATGCGGAACGGATTGATCGAATTCGCGACGTAAATTGACGGATTTTCGCCAAGCTCCTGTATCAGACGCATGCAATCGTCAAAATTTCCGTCGATTTCACGGACGAGCGCGCCGTAATCCATGCTTTGGGCCAGCTTTGCGGCGGTGATTTGTCCACGCGGCAGCACAATTGCGGGCTGGAGGCCTGCTCGCGCAGCGTAGGCCGCCAAACTTGCGGCTGTGTTTCCGGT
>JASHPG010000095.1 GCA_030038275.1 Candidatus Acidiferrales bacterium
ACGGATAACAAGACCGCCGCTACAACGGCCGCCAGAGAAGTCCCAAATTTGGCCCAATTGCGTCGTCGATTCATGTCGATCCCTTGGATGGTTCCGCGCTCAGCCTCTTGACGTGAAATACTCGCGAGGAGAATTTCACGTTCGATTGACTGTGCCTCAGCGCGTGGCCGCTTTGCGGCCCGACCACCTTTTACATGTTTGAAGTGCCAGCGAGGCCACCCCTCCACTGCGTGGTATGCCAGCACTAAACAATGAGCAGGCACTCGCTGTCTATTTCTCTTTGGGAAATTGTCTTATACGGACTAGGACTAAAGGTTTGCGGGGCTGGAGATTCGAGATTAGAAGCTGGAGCAGCTTGAAGACAACTGCGACGGATGCGGGCACAGCATGCTGCTCCCCTACGAAGCTGGCGTGTGGCATGCGCGCTGCGGAGCGAGTTATGAGAGACGTTCTTCGGCGTAGAGGCGCATGGTGTGGCGAATGGCGGCGACGATGGCCATCGAGAGCATTCCTGCCGCGGCGATTGAGCCGCCTACATCGAAAAGCAGGAAGTGGCGGCCGAAGAGATTGGCGTACGGATGGAAGAGCAGCGCCACAGTACCGATGATGAGGAGGATGCGGAGTTCCGTTGGGCCAAAGATTCCATGCGAGAGTTTGAATTCGTGCAGCGTGTAAGAGGCCAAGTACGTCTCGACGGAGAGCAAAAGAAATGCCACGAGCGTTGCGGCGGCTATCTGCCAGTGCATGTACCTGGAAATGCCCAGGCCGCACACCAGGAATGTTGCGCCGAACGTATCAACGATGTGATCGACGTAGAAGCCGTAGCGGGGGCGGAGCCTTTGGCGATGGCGAGCGAGAGTGCCGTCCAGACTATCGCCCAGCCAATTCGCGGCGATAAAGACGATCACTAGCAGCAGCGCGTATTTGTTCCACCGCGCCAGTGCGTAGGACGCGCCGACCAGAAATTGCGCGGTGAATCCGAGCGCCGTGAGATGGTCGGGAGAGACGCGCTCGGGCGTGCGGTGCGCGAGCCAACGCAGCGCTCTCCTCTCGATGTTGGCGGTCAGCGATTGCTGCACGCGGGTGGCATTGCGAAATTCGATGGCGGTGACGCCGGACAATTTCGTGGTTGCGGACATTGTGCGTTCCTCCTGAACACCCGATTTGCGGGCTTCCGTGAAACGCCGGGCTGAGCCGCCCGCTAAAGGCGACCGCTACATGTCCGTGCCGTTACCTAGCTGGCCCGAGCATGGCTCGCCATAAAGCAGCAACCCCGGGTAAGTCGCAAAACAAAAGCGCCGACCTAAAGCTGGCCGCTACACAAACGCTTCACTCATGGGCGGTGCTGCAACTGGATTTCATCCGTGCGATCCGGCTGCGCGGATGCGGAATCTGAATTTGCCAGCACGGCTTTGCGCGTGGCGCGCAGGGTGAACACGAGCGACTCGCGCGGAACTTCACGGATAAACGGCTCGATTAGCCAACCCCAGCCGGCGGGCACGTCGCGGCTGAGCGAAATGGACTCAAACTCCACGAAGGTACCGTCACTGGCTTGCTCGAATCGCCAGTACGAGTTGGTGCGCCACAAGAATCCGTGATCGGGGCCGCTGGGCAATTCGGTGGAATCGCTGGGTTCGTTGCCGCCGGAATCCCGATCGTCCGACACCTCGACCAACTGCATGCTGTGCGAGACGCTGTATTGGTGCGCGGGGTCGAGTTCGGCGTATCGAACGTCGTATAGCCCGTCGAGCATTACGGTGATGACTTTGTGTTCGCGCAGGCGCATGGAGACCTTGAAATCATCGCCGTGCCGCTTTACGAGGCGCGAGGCCGCGACGTCGGGACTGTAGTAGCGCGCCATCTGATCGTAATTCTGGAGAACGGCGAAGAGCTGCGGGATGGTCGCTTGGGGGATGAAGACCAATCCGACCCAGTGATGAATCAATCCGGAAGGGACTTCAACCGGCGTGATGCCGCCGCTGGTGACCACGACCTCACCGCGGCGCAGGCGCGCTTCGAGTTGGGCTTCGTTGGCAGGGAAGGCTTGCGTGCCGAGAAAAGTGTTGGGCGAGCTTTCTTCCTGCTGAATCTGCGCTTCGGCTTGCTCGACGTATTGATTGAAGGCCTTGAGCGCTTGCGGCGATGGACCGGCAGCGGAGGCCGTTTGCGAAAACATGAGCAACGCGGCGGCGGCCAATGCCACGTAGGCGGCCGTCTTGAGATCCGATATTCGTCCGATCACGCTGTGCTCCTCTGGAATGGTCGCGGGCGAATGGGCATGGGGTCTGGCTGATTCGTGGGACAGAATGCGGAAAAGGGCGGCGCGAATCAATACACGCGGCCTCTATCGGGCATCAATTTCGTATTGATTCGCATCGCGTTGAATCTCCGTTGCTTATTCGCGGGGAGCGCAGGACTTAGTTGAGAAAATCGGCTGGGCAGGTAAACTGATCTCCCAATGGACAGCAATTCCGCGAGACGCGTTTTCCGATTCGCCGTTTTCGAAGCCGACGAGCACACGGGCGAGCTGCGTAAACAGGGCCGCCGGTTGGCGTTGCAGGGGCAGCCGCTACAGGTTTTGCTCTTGCTGCTCGATCGCCCCGGCGAACTCGTGTCGCGCGCGGAAATTCACCAGCGGCTCTGGCCGGAGGGCACGTTCGTTGATTTCGACCACGGGCTAAACACGGCCATTAACAAAATCCGCGAGGCGCTGGGCGATTCGGCTGCCAGCCCGCGTTTTGTGGAGACGCTGGCGCGCCGCGGGTACCGGTTCATCGCACCAGTGGAGGTGGTGAACGGAAATGCAGCGGATGCGCGAGGTGGGGCGACCGGGAAAATAGAGACGTCTTCTACGGCGACGGCGCCTATTGCCGCGGTGGCACAGCCGGTCGTGGTTGAGGCGCGCGCGGCGGACGGATCGCAAGCGTCGGACCCGAACGGCGGCGCGTCAGCGGGTGCGTCATTAGGCGCATCTTCCGGTGCAGCGCCGGCGAAAACGCGCGGGCTGCTGGCGAGTCCAGAGGATTTGCCACAGGCGCCGCGTCCAGTGGTGCGGGCGCTATTTTTGCTTTTGCAGGTGATGTACCTGGCGTTTTACGCGGTTTCGCTGGCGCGGCTGGGAATCGTCCAGAACGTGGTTCGGACTGCCATGCCGCATACGGTTTGGGCGCTGGTGCTGCTGATCGTGACTGCGGCGGTGGGAATTCCGACGCGGCTGTACTTGATTTCCGCGGTGGCGTTCAATGCGCCGGGGCTGCGGGAAAGATTCCTAAAGATTTTTCCGGTGGTTTTTCCGCTGGATGAACTGTGGGCACTTGCGCCATTTCTGCTGGCGCCATGGATTGGTTTTGGGTCGGCGTTGGGGGCCACTGCCGCGCTGCTATACGCGCCGTTTGCGCAGCGTTCGCTGATATTGATGGGAGCAGGCTCTTCGTTCGTTACGCGTGGCTCGCAGGAGCGCTCTCACGGAGCTTAGCCTTTCGATCCTCAGCCGGGCTTGTAATTGGGCACGACTTCGCCGGGGCGGAACAACGGTTTCGCCGTGTTTCCCGTGGCGAGCGCCACTTCGGCGGAAAGTTTCTCCAGATCGCTTTTCGAGAATCCTGATGAACTGAGGTGAATCTTGCCGTCCGGATTGATCCAGAACAGAGTGGGAACATTCGTCAGACCGTAAGCTTTAGATGCGGAGTAGCCGTGATCGTCCAAGAGCATCGGGAGCTTGATGCCGAGGTGGTGCATGAACGCGCGCGTGTCGGAGGCGCTATCCTGCGAGATTCCGAGGAAGGCGAAGCTCGAACCGCCATAGGTTTCATACAACCGCTGCACGAAAGGAAACGTGAACTGGCAAGTGGGGCAGCCTACTTTGAAAAAGACGACGAGCGCCGGGCCGTTGAGCAACACGTCGGCGAGTGAAACCGGCTTGCCGCCTAAATCTTTCAGGGCAAATTGAGGTGCAACCGTACCGGACGCCAGGGCCGCCATGCGTTACCTCCGAAGGCCTTTTGAATGGAGCATTGCGCGCCTTCAAGTTTAATCCAGCGCACTGGCGGACGGAATAGCGATGAGCCGCCGAACGCGAATGACCTACTGTTCCAGTCATTCTTCGAGGAGCACCTTGCCCGCGGCCGAGGGCAACGCCTCCGCTTGCGCGGGAGAGTCCTTGAGGTCCACGATGAATCCCGGCAAAAGGAAAATAAACGGAACAGCAATCAGCGAAACCAATGCATTGGCGATTGCCATCGTGCTCAGGTGCAAATGATACATGTCCATCACCTTGGCTCCAGCCCAGTCACTGCCGAAGAGGGAGAGGTTGCGGACGCTCATCATCAAGGAGAATCCGAGGGCCTCGCTTGCGGCCGGCGTCGCGCGCATGGCCAAATCCATCAACGTCATATCTGCTGCACCCCAGCCCAAGCCATAGAAGCTGTCGATGAACCACGCTCTATGAAACGTGGTGTAGAACGCATAGCCAAACTGCGCAGCCGCGCCTAGCGTGATGCATGCGACGAGGAGCCAACGGAGTTTCACGCGGCGGCAAAGGAAAGTCCCGTACAGAAGTGCCGCCATAACGCCGAACACGCCCTGGAGCATCATCAAAATGCCCTGGCCCTCGGTGCCCAGGTGCATCACGTTTTGTTGCTGGTAGAACTCGGCCGTACTGATTCCCGGCGCGCAGTAGAAGAGCGCGCTGAATGCTGCCGCCGCCCACATCGTTTTCGCATTCGCGATATTTTTGAGCTGTTTGCCGGCTTCGCCGAGCAACTTCCGCGAATCGACCTTCTTACGGCGTTCCCTGAGGAAAATGAGGTGACGGGGACGACCAAAAACATGACGGCGCCGGCGGCGGCGGCGGTCCAACCGAACGAGATGGCGCCCAGGAATCCGCCGACTGGCCCCGCCACCACAAAACTGAACATCTGCACGAAATTGAACATACTGGCGAAACGGCCGGTGGCGCCGAAGCGCTGACCGCTCTCCACCATAAAACCGCCGATAGCGGTGCTTGCAAGAACCATGAAAACGTTAATCGCAACACACACAGTCAACAGACTGCCGTATCGGTGTGGCGTGAAAAATAGCAGGATGAAGCAAAAGATCGTCAGCACGGCGCCGGTCAGCACATAGCTTTTGCGGCGCGTACCAAGAAAAGGGAATGTGTCCGTGACGATTCCAAAGAATGGCTTGAAATACCAGGCGAACTGAATCCAGAAAAA
>JASHPG010000096.1 GCA_030038275.1 Candidatus Acidiferrales bacterium
TGCGAGAATGGCTATGGACAATGGTCAGGAAAACGAACGCGCCGCAAAAGGAAGTTCTCCCGAACGGGTTGGTGGTGCTTACCGAGCCGATGGATTACGTCCATTCGGTGTCTGTGGGCATTTGGCTGCGCTCCGGGTCGCGCCAGGAGCCGCCCGAACTCAACGGCATCTCGCATTTCGTGGAACACATGGTCTTCAAAGGCACCGCGCGCCGTACGGCGGAGGAAATCGCCCGCGAAGTGGATTCCATCGGCGGCATGCTGGATGCCTTTACCTCCAAGGAAATGGTCTGCTTCAACGCGCGCGTGCTTGACGAGCACTTGCCGCGCGTCTTCGATATTCTTGCCGACTTGGTCCTCGAGCCAAATTTCGCGAGCGAGGATATCGCCCGCGAACAGTCGGTGGTGCTCGAGGAAATTCGCATGACGCAGGATAATCCCGAGGACCTGGTCCACGAACTTTTTGCCGAGCATTTCTGGAGCCCGCACGCTCTGGGCAGGCCGATCCTGGGCACGCCCGATACGGTTTCAGCGTTTACGCGCGATTCGTTGCAGGGCTGGTTCCGCAGCCACTACGCGCCGAACCGCCTGGTGATCACGGCGGCAGGACATCTGACGCATTCGCAGTTGGTTGATTTGGTGTCGGCGCGTTTCTCGCATCTCACCCCGGCTTCAGACGATCCCGCGGACGTGGCGCCCGCAGCCGCGCCGCACATCACGCTGCGCACCAAGCGCGAATTGGAGCAAGTGCACATCTGCCTGGGCGTGCCCGCGCTGCCCGCCACGGACAAGCGCCGTTTCGCCGTGTCGGTGCTCAACAACATCTTGGGCGGAGGCATGTCGTCGCGGCTATTTCAAAATATTCGCGAGCGCCAGGGACTGGCCTACGCGATTTTCAGCGAAATCAGTTCGTACCGTGATGCCGGAGTGCTGTCGGTTTACGCCGGCACGTCGCTGGATACCGCCGCGCAAGTAGTGCGCTCCGTGATCGAGGAATTTCGCCGCTTCAAGGATGAGCTGCTGGATACTGCCGAAATCCGGCGCGCGAAGGACCATTTAAAGGGCGCTACTCTGCTGGCTCTCGAAAGCTCCGGACAGCGCATGTCGAGTCTGGCGCGCAATCATCTTTACTTCGATCGCCAGTTCACCCCCGACGAGCTGATTGAAATGCTCGAAGCCGTTACCGCGGACGACGTCCAGCGGGTTGCGCGCGAGTTTTTCAAAGCAGAGCGCCTGGCCGCCTCCGTCGTTGGCAACCTCAATGGATTTGCCCTGACGCGACAGCAGCTCGCGTTCTGATCCTCCACAAGGATGCTTTATCCAGCGGGCTAATGAAGGTCGTTGTACACCACGCGGCCGCCAACAACCGTTAGCATCGATTTAATCTGCTTGATCCCCTCGTCCGAGACTTTCCGCGTATCAAAATAATTGGCGTTCAGGACAACTAAGTCGCCTAGTTTGCCGGTCTCGACCGAGCCCAACTCGTTTTCTTCATGAAAGAACCAGCCGTTATCCGCCGTGTACATGCGCAGGGCCTGCTCGCGCGTTACCTGCTCGCCGCCGTTAATGAGTGCTCCGGTACAGTCTTTTCCGGTGACCATGTAATAGATTTCGTACCAGGGATCGAGGATGGAAATATCGCCCGCGTCCGAGCCTGCGCCGACGTGAATGCCGCTCGCAAGCAGCGTGCGATAAGGAGGGCCGGCGGGCTGTCCCGGGGGCGCGCCCTGACCGCCCTGAAGGTATTTCCAGCCGTGCAGCGCCAATCCCACGCCTATGGCTTTCATCGCCTGCACCGTTTGCGGATCGATTGCCGGGACGTGAGCAATGGACCAATGCAGGGCGGCGATCAGCGTAACAGCATTCACCTGTTCGTACGTTTGCGCGGTGAATTGCACTTCCGCGAGCGAGAGGGTGTGCTGCTGGTACGTCCAACCGTGTTTCGCCACCAATTGCAGAGCGGCCTCGTAGTTCGCTGGATGCTGCCCTCCCGCGAAATTCGAGAACCACGGGCCGGCGAATTCGCCGATTCCCGAGACGCGCAGCATGTTGTCGCCAAAATCCGGGAAGAGGTTGAGCAAGCGCTCGTTCAGCAGCGGCAGCGCCATGGTTTTATCCATCGAAATCTGGAACAGCCGGACACGCTCGTTGAGCTTGTGCTCGTGATCGAGCGCAAGGATCTGCTGGTAAACGGTCCAGGGATCGGCGCTGGCGATTCCGGGAAACGTAAAGTCGTCTTGCAAATCCGGGCTGCCGGGGTCGGCGAACACGCCCATATCCACGCTAGTCGTGAGTCCATACCGCAGCGCGTAGGACTGTGCGTACTCCGCGCTGCGAATTTTGTCGTCGAGGGTTTGCATTTTGCGGAGCGCCTGGAGCGCGGCGTTTGCCGCCGGTCCCGCCAGCGCCCCAGTCGTGCTGACGGCAATGCCCTTGCTCTCGAAAAATTTCTTGCCGAGGCTATTCGTGACCGCTGGACCGAACGTGGCGAAATAGACTGGACGATCGGGCACTGCCTGGTCGAGTTCGGCAAGGGTCGGCAGGCGGTTTTCCTTGAATAGCCGGGGCGTCCAATCGCCAATGGCCGTGACCCACGCGCCGGCCGGAACCGTCCTGACGCGCTGCGCGAGCATCGCCATGGCTTCCGGAATGCTGGTCGCGGTTTCGACCATCACGTCGTAACCGGGCCGGTGACTGAAGAGCACGAAATGATTGTGATCGTCGATCAAGCCTGGCACGACAACGCGCCCGTGCAGATCGATCGTCTTGGTGCATGGGTTCAGCTTGTGGCTGCCCGGCATTCCAATGTAGGCGATGCGGCCCTCTTGAATCGTGACTTGGCTGACGACGCGGTCCTGCGCATCGAAGGTGTGAATTTTGCCATTCACCAAGCGCAGGTCGCGCGACCACGAGCAAGCGTCCTGCGCCGCCGCCGGGAGCGCCGCTAACAGCCCGAGCAACAACATTGCTGCAAATCGCATGGCCTCACCTCGTAGTTTTCGGCGTCTCCGTTATCCCGGCGTTCCATGTTCGCGCTTGGCGCCCGATTGTACCCTGCGGAGTGCGATTTTCCTCACCTGCGGCGTTTTTCCTTTGACGCGGCCTGCGCTCTTTGCCATCATCTTCGCGAACGAAATTTCCTTGAGGGCAGCGGCATCCCGGTCCGCATTTCCATTCTGGCGTCGGGCAGCGCGGGCAATTCCACTTTGCTCGAAACGGGATGCACCACTCTTCTCATCGACGCTGGCCTCGGCAAAAAAGAACTCAGGCGACGCTTTGCCGCTTTGGGCCGCGCGCTTCCCGAGCGCGTCGATGCGATCCTGGTCACCCACGAGCACTCCGATCATTCCCACGCCGTGGCGCAGCTTGCCCGGCACTGGAACTGCCCGGCGTATTTGACCGAGCCGACGCTTCGCGAAATCGTGAAAATGTACGCGGACGATCCCGAAAACCCGGGCAAAAAGGCGACATTCGACCGCGTCGAATACATTCGCACAGGCGAGCGATTCGAAATTGGCGACGTGGAAGTGAACGCGTTCCGCATCCCCCACGACGCCGCCGATCCGGTTGGATTCGCTTTTCGCGCCAGCGGCACGAAAATCGCCGTCACCACCGATCTTGGCTACCTGCCCGAACACGTGAAGCAGCATCTGCGCGAAGCTGATTTCCTGATGCTCGAATCGAACCACGATCTCGAAATGCTGAAGGTGGGGCCGTATCCGTGGCACATCAAGCAGCGCGTGATGAGTCGCACGGGCCACCTATCGAACAGCGTGGTAAGCGAATTTCTGGCTGATTCCGAAGTGTTTGACGCGCGTCCGCGCCATCTGGTCCTGGCGCATCTTTCCGAGCAGAACAATCACCCCGAGATCGCGCGCCTTTCCGCCGAACAGGCCCTCGCCGCGCGCGCCATCGATTTCGCTTTTCGCGGCGCGCTGCACATCGCGTCTCAGCGCGTGCCGCTCGGCCCCTTCGAGCTATAGGCTGGTGGTAGTCAGCTCCGCAAATTCCCAATCCTGTGCCCTACGCGATGGTTTCGACGGCGACCGCCGGGCGCGTTACCGCGTCGAAAATCCACATCAGCGCGGCGGTGAGCACTCCAATTCCTACGATCACCCACCACATCGCCGCGGGACGGCCGAGAACCGAGCCAAATTCGTGCAGCAGGAATCCGCCAAGCGGTCCGCCAATCAGATAACCAATAGCGATGGGCAGGAACGCGTAACCCATGTACAGGCCCTCCTGTCCTGGCGGAGCGATCAGCGAACAATATTCGTAATAGCGCGACGCCTGCGTGATTTCGCCCAGCGCCAGCACGATCAGCATCACCGGGAAAATCCAGACGCTCGGATGAATCGCCAGAAGCGCGAAGGATAAACCCGCGACTAAAAATCCGATGGCGATCGCCTGGATGGCCGGCATTTTCCTCGTCAGGTATGTAATGAGGATTTGAAACGCGATGATCGTCAGCCCCTCGACCGAAAGCATCAGGTCCACGTTCGCCTTGCGGTCGACATACTTGACCAGGAAATCGGGCGCGGAAACGAAAATCTGCCAGTACACGATGTAAAACCCAGAGCTAATGACCAGGAAAACGACGAAGCGGAAATTCCGGAATACGACGAGAATATTTTTGAGCGCGCGGCCCACGCTGGCGACTTTCGCGCCGGATTCGGTTGGCGGTTCGTGGAAGAAAAACAGCGTGACCCAAAACATCGCGAACACGCTGAGCGCGGCCACGCGAAACACGTTCTCCATGCCCAGGCCCAATCGCTCCCGCACCAGAAAAGCCAGCACCGGGCCGACTGTCCCGCCGATGTTCACCAGCGTGTAGTAAATCGAATATCCGATCGCCCGCGTTTCTTCGGACGACGCGCGAGCTGTCGTCCCCGCCACGCAGGGTTTCACGAAGCCGGGCCCTATCGCTGGAAGCAGAAGGATTGCGAGGACGAGCCATTGGTCTCCCATCGCGTGCCGCACCGGTGCCATCCACGGCGCGGTTACCGAACCGAGCATGAAATAACCTGCCGTCAGCAACAGGTACGCGAACATAAGCGAGCGGCGAAAACCAAAACGATCCGCCAGCGTGCCGGCCACGATCGGCGACGCATATACCACGAAGCCGGTGATGCCCATCAGCGAACCGGCGACTTGCGGGGAAAAGCGGAGCTGCTCGGCGAGGAAAAGCGCGAGTACCGCCTGCGTGGAGTAATATCCGACGCGCTCGAAAATTTCCGTGAAGTTAGCGACCCAGAAGGCCGGCGCGAATCCAGACCGGATTTCTTGCCAGCGCTGCGCGAAATTCACGAACGTCTCCTTCGTTCAACCCGCGGCGACGCGCTGAGACCGCGAATTCCAGATGATACCGAATGCGCGCTACGGGACTGTTCGCGCGATTCTAGCGAACCTGGTTGAACGTGTCGTGGTTTATGAGTATCGGGATGCGGATTGAACAGCAGCGGAAGCGCGCCTGAAGATAAGTCCGCGCCGCAAACATCGCCGCGTGGACGGCTGGTCATCCTCTGGATTGAAAACGGCGGTTAGTGTGCCACCAAAGCTTCCATGGGCGCTTTTCTGCGCGCCATCCTGTGGAACGTCAGCGCCAGCGCGCCAAGCCCCCAGAGCAGCATGACGAGCGTCACCAACCATCCGACGTAAGGCAAAATTCGCAGGCCGCGCAGAATCACCAATCCCAGCGCCAATCGTCCAATCGCCGACCCGATTCCGCTGCCAAGGCCTAGCAGCTTCTCGCCGATCCACGAGCCGACGAATACTTGAGTCGAGTACAGAGCTACCAGGTACAGCAAAATGGCCGCCACTCCGAGTCCCAGGCCCACGATGGTAATGCAAGCGAAAATCGCCGCAACCGGAATCGCGATCAAGAACAAAACGCCGAGCCCAATCGCCGGTGCCACCTTATTGCTCTGCTGGACAACGTTTCCAAAGAACACTGGCGCTATCAGCAAAACCACGAGGCCGAACAGAAAGCTCGCGCCCCACTCCATTGTTTGATGCCAGTAATATCGGGCTTGCGCGTAGTCCGGTCCGCGCTTGCGGATCGTTGTTTGAATCGGGCTGCCCAATTTTGCTCCGGCGGCGATCTGTGGTTGCCGGCGTCCCACATATTTGGTGTGGCCGCTGATATCGGCATCGGGTCCGATGGTGAGAGCTTCGGCACGAATCGTCGCGTTCCGGCCAAGCGAACCGTCGATGTCGATGTCGCCGGAGAGCGCAAGGAAATCGCCGGCTACCCGCCCGCCCAGGTCCGCATTACCTGAACCCAAGATCACCGAGCCGCCTACGGCAGCCTTCTGATCCATTTCCACCGATTCGGCCCACGCGCTTACGTTTTTTCCGATTGTCGAGTTCAGTGAAAGCGTCTGACACATCACGCGGACGTTGCCATCGACGGGCCCATCGACGCGGATAGTTTGACCGAAGGCCAAGATGTCACCGGTAACATGGCCGTTAACAGTGATGGAATTCGAAAACACGATCAGGTCGCCCTGCACCGTACCGTCAACTTCGGTACGATCCGCTCCCACCACGATCAGATCGGTGTTTACCGTTTGTCCGGCCGGCAGAGTGAAACTCGGATCGCCGTGGCGGACTTCCGCGGCGTTCGTGGCGGCGGGCAGCACCAGCATCGCCACAAGCCCGCTCATCACGAACGCCATCGCGGTCACGTGCCGCCAACGGCGCCTCAGTAGCCAGATAGCCACGATTCCCAGCGT
The DNA here is from genome assembly GCA_030038275.1 of Candidatus Acidiferrales bacterium. Classification (GTDB taxonomy): domain Bacteria; phylum Acidobacteriota; class Terriglobia; order Acidiferrales; family UBA7541; genus Palsa-295. The sequence goes on from JASHPG010000096.1 coordinate 6,734, forward strand.
TGCCGCCGCCATGAATTCCATCAGGCTACGCATCGCGTCCCATCCTTTCCAGAAAGCGCCGCTGAAAAATAGCATGGTGAGGATATTTCCCTGCGAGAAACCGGCCTGCTGAGCCTGCGCGTACCACGGTTCGATGATTCCATTCCACAGCGTGTAAGCGCCTCCGGCCATCAATCCGAAAGCCGCGATCCAGATCCATTGCACCGCGCTGTGCCCCGGAATATTCCCCAGCCGCGCGGGGATTGGTTCGTCATCCGCGGCCATCGACTCGCGCAGCCAGTCGCTTTCCCGTTCAAGGGACCTCAGCAGCGATCGGCACTCCGCGCAGTGCGCCAGATGCTGTGCCGTCTCGTGCGCGCGGTCGGCGTCCAGTTGGCTCTCCAGGTAGAGCAGCGCCGTCATCTCGTCGAAGTGGCCTTCGTTCCCATTCATGGCTTTCTCCCCACCGTCACGCCACGCGCGGCGCTTTGACCCAGCACGTCGCGCAACTGGTGCCTGGCGCGCAGCAGCAGCACGCCCACGAACTGCCGCCGCACCCCGAGCGTTTCGGCGATTTCCTCGTAGCTCATATCCGCGAAATAACGCAGTACCAATGCGGCGCGCGCGCGGTCCGGCAGCTTGGCCAGTCCGTCGCGCACCTCTTTTCCACTGTGCTCCGCCTCCAGCCGCTGGAGCTGGTTCGGGTCCGGATGCTCCAGCGGCAAATCCTCCACGTCCCCGGTTTCCAGGTCCTGGCGGATGTGCCGCCGCCGCAGCGTATCCCAGCAGTGGTTGCTCGCCACCTTATACAGCCATGCCGTGAACGGCCGCGACGAATCGTAGGTCCCCAGCTTCTGCCGCACTTTCATGAAAATTTCCGTGGTCGCGTCTTCGGCGTCCTCTCGCGCGGGCAGCAGGCGCCGGCAGAAGCGGAACATCGCCGGCGCGTATCGCCGATACAGTTCGCCCCAGGCGTCCGTATCGCCCGCCCGGACCTGGGACAGCAACCGCGCCAGTTCGGTTTCGCTCATCTCCCCGGCCGTCTTTTGCCTGCCCGTCATTAGATACGTATGCGCGCCGCCAAATATTTCACAACTACCACAGTTCCGGGCAGTTGTACCCTGCGGAACCCTCGCCGCGGCAGCGTAGCCCGCGGTAACTCAGCTCGTTGACTTGCCCGCCCCCGCAGCCTAACATTGCGGCCCTGTGACAGTGTCCTCGGGCATAATCGGCCGAACGATTTCTCATTACCGTATCATCGAAGAGCTCGGCAGCGGGGGGATGGGTGTGGTTTATCGGGCCGAGGACACGGCGCTTGGTCGCGCCGTAGCTCTGAAATTTCTGCCGGAAACGGCCGCTCCTGACTCGCAGGCGCTGGAGCGTTTTCTGCGGGAAGCTCGCTCCGCCGCCGCCCTCAATCACCCGAACATGTGCACCATCCACGAAATCGGCGACCATGAAGGCCATCGCTTCATCGCCATGGAGCTACTGCACGGCGAGACGCTCCGCCAGCGCGTCAATGGCAAGCCGTTACCCCTGGATGTGCTGCTCGATCTTGCAACCCAAATCGCCGATGCACTCGATGCCGCGCATTCCGCCGGAATCATCCATCGCGACATCAAGCCTGCCAACATCTTCGTTTCTCAGCGCGGCCAGGCCAAGATCCTCGATTTTGGCTTGGCAAAGCAAGCTCCGAACCGCGCGCTCGCGGCAACGATCGACGGCGCGACCCAGGATGACGATCCGCATTTGACCAGTCCCGGCGTCGCGGTCGGCACCGTTGCCTATATGTCTCCCGAGCAGGCGCTCGGCAACGACCTCGACACACGCAGCGATCTCTTCAGCTTCGGCGCGGTCTTGTACGAAATGGCTACGGGCCGGCAGGCATTCTCCGGCTCGACTTCGGCGGCCCTGTTCGACGCCATCCTGCACCAAGCTCCGGTCCTGCCCGTGCAATTGAATCCATCGTTGCCGCGCGAACTGGAACGAATCCTGAACAAAGCTCTCGAAAAAGACCGTTCGCTGCGCTACCAGCATGCCTCTGAAATGCGCGCCGATTTGAGGCGGCTGGCGCGGGATTTGGCCGCCCCCGCCGCGCCCGCGAGACCGGACGCATTCTCGCCGAGCCCCGCCGCGGCCCCACGGCCGCCTGCTCCACGCGCCAAGTCTGCGGAGAAACATTCGTCCGGCAAGCAGACTAGAGCCATCGATTCTCTCGCGATTTTGCCTTTGGAAAATGCCGGGGGCGATCCCGAAACGGAATACTTGAGCGACGGCATCGCGGAAACGCTGATCAACACGCTCGCGCAGCTTCGCAAGATTCGCGTCGTTCCGCGGACTCTTTCCTTCCAATATCGAGGCGCTGCCGTTGCTCCACTAGAGGCAGGGCGCGAACTGGGCGTAAGAGCGGTCGTGGCGGGACGCTTGGTGCAGCGCGGCCCGGATTTGACCGTGTCCGTGGAGTTGGTGGACGTTGAGCGGCAAGCGCAGCTGTGGGGCACGCGCTACAACCGAAAGATGACGGACCTGCTCGCCCTACAGGAAGAATTGACCAACGAGATTTCGGAAAAGCTCCGGTTGCAGCTCACCGGCGAGGACAAGAAGAAGCTCCAGAAGCGCTCTACGCATAATAACGAGGCGTTTCGCTTGGTGCTTGAGGCGCGGCATGCCGCTTACAGGCTCTATCCGGAAGCAGTGAACCGTGTCATCGCGCTTTGCGAGCGCGCGATTGAGATCGATCCCAGGTGCGCCCCGGCTTACGCGGCACTCAGCGCCGCGTGCTCCGTTCAGGACGTGATGGGCTATGCCCCCACGTTCGAGGCGCGCCCGCGCGGAAGGTGGGCCGCGCGGAAAGCCCTGGAGCTGGATGAAAATTTAGCCGAAGCGCACTTGGCGATGGGCCAGAATCTCTTCTACTCCTGGGATTTCGCAGGCGGAGAAAAGGAGATGCGGCGCGCTCTGGAACTGAATCCAGATTCGCCACGGCATGGGGCCGCCTCCAGTTCATACTTTCTTCTCAGAGCCGGTTCGAAGAAGCCATGGCGGCGGCAAGACGGGCTCTCGCGTCCAGATCCTTCCCGCGCGCCTGTTCCGGAGACATGTACGCCACAGTCCCGAGCGTCGAGCCGGGGCTGGTGAGTTGCGCCTCGGGAATTTCCGTGCTCAACGTCGTGCCGGTCGCCACATCTGCTTCCGGCACGCGCCGCGGATCGGCCGTCATCTTCGCCAGCCCAAAATCCAGAATTTTCGGGTGTCCGCGCTTCGTGACGAATACGTTGGCGGGCTTGATATCCCGATGAACGATCCCGCGCCCATGAGCGGCATCGAGCGCATCCGCCACCTGTGCACCCAAATCCAGAATTTCTTCGATGTCCAGCGGTTGGCCGTGAATTAGGTGTTTCAGCGTCTGCCCTTCGAGCAGCTCCATGGCGATGAAGGGCTGGCCGTCGGCCTCGTCCACGTCGTAAATGGTGCAGATGTTGGGGTGGTTCAGCGAAGAGGCAGCGCGAGCTTCGCGGCGGAAACGCTCCAGCGCCTGGGGATCGCGAACCGAATCCGGCGGAAGGAATTTCAGCGCGACCAGCCGGCCAAGGCGCGTGTCCTCGGCCTTGTACACCACGCCCATCCCTCCGCCGCCGAGCTTCTCGACGACGCGGTAATGGGAGATATTTTTACCGATGAGTGACGCGTCAACCACGGCGCTGAAATGGTAGGCTGCGGGCGCGGCCAAGTCAACGAGCGTATCAGCCGGGAATACCGATGCGCTTCACCAGCGCGTTAAAACGCTGATCGCCATGCAGATTCTCGAATGCAGGATGCACTTTCAAGTAGATCAGGAACGGGTTGCGCTCTTGAAATCCCCTCTCCAACCATCCAAAGGCCGCTTCCTTTTCGCCAAGCGCGGCATATATGATCCCAATCCAGATCGAAAACCGGCCGTCCAGCTTCAATGAATTCTCGGCTTCCTCAAGCATCTTGCGGGCTTCTTCGGACCTGCCGATTTTGGCGTAAGCAGCTGCAACGTGGCCAACCGTTGTGGCAAACTCAGGAGCAAGCTGCATAGCCTCCTCGCATCGCCTGACGGTTTCGCCGGCATCGCCGGACCATGCGTTAGCCAGTAGCAAAAGACTTAGGCACTGCGCGTTGCGGGGATTGAGTTCCAAACCCTTCCGCAGGTATTCGATAGCCAAATCGAAGCGCCTCGCAAAGATGTAGGCCGAACCGGCCGCATATTGGGCCATATCGGAATCTGGTTCCAGATCGCGCGGACGGACCTTTTCTCATTCGGGGTGGTTCTGTACGAGATGGCGACGGGCATGCTGCCATTTCGCGGCGATACCTCGGCGGTGATTTTCGATGCAATTCTGAACCGCGCGCCCGTTCCTCCGGCGAGGATCAATCCAGAGCTGCCGCCCAAGGTCGGAGAAATCATCGGTAAGGCGCTGGAGAAGGACCGCGAACTGCGTTGCCAAAGCGCTGCGGAGTTGCGAGCCGACCTGAAGCGTCTGAGGCGCGAACTGGATTCGGGCCGCTCAGCCGCGGTTTCCAGACCGGCCAGTCCGTCCGCCGCCATAAAGCGAGAGCCGCGTCAAGCAGAAGAGGCCATTCAGCCATCTATTGCCGTGCTGCCGTTCACAAATATGAGCCGCGATGCCGACGATGAATATTTTAGCGACGGATTGGCGGAAGAAATTATCAATGCCCTGGTGAAGGTACCGGACCTCAAGGTGATTGCGCGTACTTCGGCCTTCGCCTTCAAGGGACAAAACATGGATGTCCGAAAGATCGCCGAGGTTCTGGGAGTCGACCACATCCTGGAAGGCAGCGTGCGGCGCGCTGGAAACCGCATTCGAGTCACGTCGCAAATGATCGCCGCTGCAGATGGTACTCATCTGTGGTCGGAGCGTTACGACCGCGATTTGACCGATGTCTTCGCGATTCAAGACGAGATTGCGGCGGCCATTGCGGCCGAACTGAAACTAAAGTTTTCCGGTTCTTCGTCCCAGCGGCGCATACCCAGCCTGGCGGCCTACGAGGCGTATCTTAAATACCTGCACTACCAATGGCACATGACGCCAGACGCCATACAGCGCAGCCAAGAATGCCTGGAGCAGGCGCTGGCGCTCGATCCGCAGTTCGCGCTGCCGTATGTCGGCTTGGCCGACAATTATTTGGGCTTGTGCACGGTCGGCAAAATCCCAGCCAAGGAAGGAATGCCGAAAGCGCGAGAGCTTGCCCATCGTGCGTTGGAACTCGAACCCGGGCTTCCAGAGGCGCACGGAATGCTGGGAATCGTGGCGGGAGAGTACGACCTGAATTGGAAGGAAGCCAAGAGGCAGTTCGATCTAGCCATGTCGGGAGGGACGGCATCCACCCATTTGCGTGAATGGTATGCCACGTTCTATCTGTTCCCGCTGGGATATGTAGAGGAGT
>JASHPG010000097.1 GCA_030038275.1 Candidatus Acidiferrales bacterium
AGAAAAGTGCAAGCCGTTGATGCGGATAGATTTGAGCCGCCGTCTACCCGGCGCGTTTTCGCTATTGGGTTCTGTAAGAGGTCGCGCGGCCCGGGTACTTGCGAAAGTTATGAAATTTACGCGATGGTAAATGGAGCGTCGAGTGGCCAGCCGGGAATCCGGAGAGCACGCGGAGATGAAACCGCGGAGACGATGGCGCCGCTCCTTGCTTCCGTCGAATTTTACTTCCACGCACATGGCCACAGATCGACCATAGCAAGTCTAGGACGGAATGCAACTGGTTCGAGGGACAGATTTGGTACAGGGTACTAAAACTGGACCACCATGCTAACTTGCGGACAGTGATTGACGTCGAGGAAGATTAGCGCTGTTTGTGCGAACGGAATTTTTTTGAAGGCAGCTTTCAGCGACTGCTGAAGAATGCGAGCGGTGGAAATCCGGCGGCAAACGGATCCGGTGAACTCATCAGGTACGTGCTTGTGAGAATTGCTGTAAACTTAGCCGAATGCGCTGGGTTGTCTCGCCTGAGTAACAAAAGCCGGGGCCCGTAGCTCAACGGTTAGAGCAGCGGACTCATAATCCGTTGGTTCAAGGTTCAAATCCTTGCGGGCCCACCAATCAAACATCAACTATTCGCACGAGCCCTTCCGACCGATTCTGGCAAGGAAGACGGGAGGGCCTCGAACCTCAAGTGCGTGACGTCCTGAGGCGCGCAAACCCTCTCCGATAGGAATACTCGTGAGCAGCGCGGCCTTACCGGTGATTCCCACCCCCACCGTGACTCGTTGTGGGCCTCACGTTGCGATCGGCTGCAATCCCCCGGCTGGTGGCCGGCGTAGCAGGCCTTCCGTGATTCTGGGTGGCAAGCTGCCCGCGAACCTTGGAGTAGCTCTGCGCGTGCTGCACCTGCGTGCGCATGCGCGGAGCAGTTGGCTCGTGCCACGCACGCACCTCAGATGGCCGTGGGCGGGCCTGAACTCCGTGCGGTCCGCCGTTGAAGCTGGGGCGAGAAACAACCCTGGCTCGATTGCTGGCGCGATAACTATAAACGTTGCGTACGACTACGTGGGTGCCCAAGTTGTTGTAAACGCGGTTGTAGAAGAAGTGGCCGGAATTCCAATAGCCGCCCTCGTAGCCTAAGCCGATGTAGCCAAAGCCGTAGTTGATGCCACCGTAGAAACCGATGTGCAGACCCCAGTGACCGGGATAGAAGAGATAGCGGCCGCCGTAAAACCCCCAATAGCCGGGCGTCCAGAGCGCGTTCGCGTAGGGCGGCTCGACCCAGGCGCCTGGCACCCAGTAGTAGCCAGACGGACCCCAAGCCCAATAGCCGGGCGTCCAGATGTAACCGTCGGCGGGCGGCGGCGGCTGAGTGTAATCGGGCAGCGGCGGAGGAGGCGTGGTTGCCGTTGCCGTGGGCTGCTCGGCGTAAGAATCATCGGGAGGCTGGCCCGCAGCGGCCGACTGATCGGCCGGTGGCGAAGCTTGCGTTGTATAAGACGGCCCACTGGGAGCCAAGTTGGCTGCCGCGGGGTCCTGGCCCTGGTCCGGTGGCGGCGCTTGCGCCTGGCTCTGCGCGGCCGCGACCGCGGCGCTGACTGTGGGAATGTTGGGGACCAAACGCTGGTAGCAGACTGCGACGCAAAGAGCAGTTGCAATGGCAAACAAAATCCACGGCGTACTCCGAGGAAGACGCTTCATAGGACGCTCCAGTCTCCGGACGTTGCCCCGGTGCCCCGAGTTTAGCGCGGACACGCGGAAACCGCCATCGCCCAGGGCGCGCATGGGGGAATATAGCTCGTCGTCTACAGCTAAACGGGTACCTAGTGAAAATGTCCGGTTGATTCGCGCGGTACAACCAGCAGCGCCGGCGATTGCGGAATCCACAGCGATGGATTACCATCGCGTACCATGCCTAGACTCTACATGCGGGGTTTCTGGCTTATTTTCTGCACCGCTGCATTTTTTTCGGCGGCGGTGAAGACTGAAGCCGCGCCCCAGATCCAAAAGCCTCCATCTATTTCAAAAAACGCAGCCGCCGCAGCCACTGATTACTCGCAGGAACCCTTGGTCTATGAAAGCGTGCGCGGGAAGCTGCGGTATGAAAACGACGGGACGGGCGTTCGGGAAGTTGTCGCGCGCATTCACGTGCAGGATGCGCTGGGAGTCCAACGGGCCGGCCAGCTGATTTTCGAGTACAACTCGTCGAATCAGAACGTGGAGATTCGAAGCGTTCGCGTGATCAAACCGGACGGGACCGAGATCACGACGGGCGGGCCCGATTCGGTGCAGGACCTGAGCGCTCCTGTGGCGCGCGAGGCACCCATGTACACGGATGCGCGGCAAAAGCACGTGACGGTGGCGGGGCTAGGCGTCGGCGACTATTTGGAGTACGACGTGGTGACGACCACGACGAAGCCGATGATCCCCAATCAATTTTGGCAGACTTGGACCTTCGTTCGTTTCCGACGCGATTTGCCTGGATGAGCAAGTGGATCTAAACGTGCCGCGCGGCCGGAAATTGAAAATAAAGGCTCCGCCGGACGTGACGCAGACGGTCCGAGACGAGGGTGACCGCCGCATCTATCATTGGAGTACGTCTACACTGAAATACAGCACGCAAGCAGATCTGCTAAAACAATTTAGGTTCAACGTCACGACGTTGCTGGAGGGCGTGCGGCCAGAACCTCCGAGGCAGATTGTATTTTCCACATTTGAATCGTGGGGCGAGATTGGAAAATGGTACTCGCAACTCGAAGAAGATCGCCGGGCCGTCACGCCAGAAATTCGCGCCCAAGCGGACACGATCACCAAAGGCGAATCGTCGGACGCAGGCAAGGCCGAGGCATTGTACCGATGGGTCGCGGAAAATATTCGTTACGTGAGTCTCTCATTCGGCTTAGGGCGGTATCAGCCGCACGCCGCGAGCGAAGTGCTGACCAATCGGTATGGGGACTGCAAGGACAAATCGACCCTTCTGGAAGCGATGCTGCAAGCGGAGGGCATGCACGCGGACCCGGTGTTGGTGAATTCGACGCGGGATATCGATCCTGACGTTCCTACGCCGCAGCAGTTCGATCATGTGATTACGCTGCTCTCCCTGGATGGCAAGAAGGTTTGGCTTGATTCCACCACGGGCGTGGGGCCGTTCGGATATCTTTTGCCGCAATTGCGTGGGAAAAATGCGCTGGTCGCTTCCGCTTCCGCATCGGAACTTGAGATGACGCCAAGCGATTTGGCGATACCCACCATTTACAAACTGGAGGTAAAAGAAAATCCGGAGAGCGGCGATACACGCAGCGTACATTTCGCTCTCGATACGCGGGGCGATCTGGAAGTACTGCTTCGCCTGGGATTTATGCAACTTCCCGTCGCGCAAATGACGGAAATGCTGAATCGCGGGGCGCAGCAGGCGAACAACGCCACCGGGAGTAATGTTTCCTTCAGAGACGTGAAGACCAGCGATCCACTGGATACACGCCAGCCTTTTCGTCTGGAGGCGACGCTTTCTGAAACAGGGCGCGGCTCGGCGAACACGGACGAATTGACCAAGGACTTACCTGCCATTCGATCTCTGGTGAATTCGATCCTTCCGGAACCGCGTCAGGCGGGTGGAAATGCCGGGGGCGCTCAGCCGAACATTCAGCTCAAAGCGCCCGAAGAGTTTTCGCTGACGCTGGTGATCCCATTGCCGTCAGCGCCGGGCAACGCGGCGTCCAAGCCAGAAAGCAGCCACATGGCTACGAATTTCGCGGTCTTCGACGATAGCGCACAATGGGATGGGACGGCCCTGCGCGCAACGTGGCATCTCAAGATTGTTTCATCTGAAGTTCCGTCAAGCCGCTCTGGGGAATACGAGGAATTTCGCCGCTCCGTGCTGAGCGCGCTGAACACGGCTTCGCCGGTGGTTGCGTATCTGTTCGAGGCCAGAATCATGACGAATCCGCACGACGGAAACGCGTATTTGACTCTGGGCGATTCATACCTGGCGGGCCACGAATACGAGGCCGCCGTTACGAACCTTGAGAAAGCGGCCGGACTTTTGCCGTTCAGTGAACCCGCCGAACTTTCCCTGGCGCGCGCGTACCTTGGCGCGGGCCAGGACGATAAAGCCGTAGCAACCTTCAAGCAGATGATCGCGATGGATCGCAGCGCCAACACGTTGAATAACGCCGCTTATTTTCTCGGCGATAAAAGTACCCACATGCACTTAGCCGAGAAATGGGCGAAGAGCGCGGTCACGCAGGTGGAGAATGAACTGAATCGCTCCGATCTGGGGAGCATTCAAACGCGTTCAGCACAGTTGACCGGAAGCCTTGCCGCTGACTGGGACACGCTCGGATGGATTAAATTCCGCGAAGGGGATCTCAGCGGCGCGGAAAAATACATTCATGCCGCGTGGGTAATCGCAAACTACACCGACGTCGGGTATCACTTGGGAACCGTTTATGAAGCTCTCAACCGCAAAGATGAGGCCATAGAAGCGTACACGCAAACACTTGCGCTGGTGCCCGATTCACGCTCGCTCTCCGACGATGAACGCGCCGCAAAGCGGAATCTCGCATCTCTGCTCGGCGGCGACTCGCTTGCGGACGAAAGAGTGCAGCAGGCGCGGGCCGATTTTCACTCCAGGCGTTCGATTCAAGTGGATAATCCGAATCATTTAACCGGGTCGGGCCGCTTCATTTTGATTATTGGTTCCGGCTCAAAAGTGGAGGCCATCCGCGCCGTGGATCGAAACAGCCCTGTAAATCAGCTTGGGCCGGAGGTTCAATCCGCGAGCATGCCGCAGCCATTCCCCGACGGCACGCTGCAGAAGATGCCTCGAGCCGGAAGGATCTCTTGTCCGGGAGCTGACCGGGCTTGTACGTTCACGCTGCTGCCACCGGTTCCCGCTGCGCGAGTGTTCGAGTCGGCGCGAAGCGACTAAGCGACAGTAAGACCGGAACACGCCTCTTGATGTAACCAGAAAGCTATTTCCAGAGTCTCATCGGCAATCGAGGTTTCCGCACAACCGGAGGTGTATAGAGCATGAAATTCCAACAAGTAACACGAGCCGCCACAGTGATGGCAGGTGTTGCGGCCTTTCTGTTCGCCGCGACGCTCGTTCGAGCGCAGGCAGGCGTATCGGTACCTTCGACCGGCCTGAACAACTCGTCAACGCAGACGCAGGCCACCCGGCAGATCGAACAGGTGCAAGAGCAACAACTCGGGGATCCGAGAGCGGCGAAGGCCTATAGCTCGTTCATGAAGGAAAAAAATCCGGGCAAGAAAATCAAGGAAGGGAAAGATTTCATCAACCGCTATCCCTCCGACTATCGCGCCCAGGGCGTGTACGAACAGCTCGCGCAGCTCTACAACGCGCAGAACGATTTGGCGGATTTCTATTCCTGTACTGACCGCGGAATTACGCTCTATCCGAATGACGCGACGCTGCTCTCCCTATCCGGCTTCGTGATCGCGCACCAGTACAAACCGACGGACGCGGACGGGGCCAAGAATCTGGAAAAGGCGGAGAGCTACGAGAAACGCGCTCTTGGCACACTAACGACAATGAAGACGCCGACAAGTATGTCCGACGATCAGTTCGCGGCGTATAAGAAACAGGTGTCGGCTCTGGCGCACGGTGCGCTCGGGCTGATCTATTTCCGTCAATCGAAATTTCAGGATTCCGTGACAGAACTGACCAGCGCCACGGAAACATCCGCGGCACCGGATGCGACCGACTACCTGGTTCTCGGCGCGGACTACCAGAACTTAAGCCAATGGCATCAGGCTGCGGACGCGTTCAATCATTGCGCCAAGATTACCGGCCCGCTGCAATCCGGCTGCAAACAGTATGCGGACAGTTCGGCAAAACAAGCGGCATCGGCCAAATAGATTCTCGTCAATCGAGCTTCACAATCCATACCGCGCGGTGGGATCACGTGCATCTTTCGCTCCGTCGCCGCGGGACGCTCGCCATTGCGCGAGTTGAGCGGATAAACTCGTCTTGAGCGCATTTTCAATGATTCGCTTCCAAGGCGGGCTGGCCCGTTGATCGATCTTCTAAAAAGGCTTTTCCAGGAGCACTTTGGCAGGCCAGTGGAGGGCGTGCAGCCTGTGCAGGGGCAACTCGGCGGGTCCGGCCGCAAAGTTATCCGTACGAGCGCCGGTGGCCTGAGCGCAATCGGCGTGCTCTACGATGTGCGCGAAGAAAACGCCGCCTTTCTGGAATTTTCGCGCCACTTCCGCAGGCACGGATTGCCGGTCCCTGAAATTTATGGCGATGACTTGGACCATGGCGCATATCTGGAAGAGGATCTCGGCGACACGACGCTCTTCGAATTCCTCTCACAAAATCGCGCCGGCGAGCAACTCCCTCCCGAAGTCATCGACGTGTATCGCAAAGTCGTCGATGTGCTGCCGCGGTTTCAAATCGAAGCGGGCCGCGATCTGAACTACGAAGTTTGTTATCCGCGGGCGGTGTTCGATGCGCAGTCCATCACCTGGGACCTGAACTACTTCAAATATTATTTCCTGAAGCTAGCGGGCGTTCCTTTCAACGAACAATCGCTCGAAGACGATTTCGCGCGGCTGACAAAGTTCCTGCTCAGCGCGAAGCTCGATTATTTTTTGTATCGCGATTTCCAGTCGCGAAACATCCTGCTGCGCGGCCGCGAACCGTGGTTCGTCGATTACCAGGGCGGCCGTAAAGGCGCGCTGCAATACGACATCGCTTCCCTGCTTTACGACGCCAAAGCCGATCTTCCTCCGGCGCTTCGGCAGCAACTCCTCGACCGTTATATCGACCGGCTGGCAGACTTCGGCGATATCGGACGCGATGAATTCATGCGGCACTATTACGGTTATGTGTACGTCCGCATCATGCAGGCGCTGGGAGCCTACGGTTTCCGAGGCTTTTACGAGCGCAAATCGCATTTCCTGCAAAGCGTTCCGTACGCGATCCAGAACATTCGCTGGCTGCTTCAGAATGTCGAGCTGCCCATTGCGCTGCCCGCATTAATGGACGCGTTCGGCAGCATGGTTAGCTCCGAGAGATTGCAAGGCTTAAATGCGAAGGAAGATCGCCTGATGGTGCGAATTTTCAGCTTTTCGTACCGCGGCGGCATACCTCGCGATGAGACGGGCCATGGCGGCGGGTTCGTTTTCGACGCGCGAAGTGTTCCCAATCCCGGCCGTCATGAAAGATTCAAGCCGCTCACGGGAAAGGACGCACCAGTGATTGAATTTCTCGAGCGACAACCGAGCGCACATGAGTTCCTCTCTCACGCGGCTTCTCTGGTAAAAGCCAGCATCGAGGCCTACCAGCGCCGCGGCTTCACCAGCCTAAGTGTCTCGTTTGGCTGCACAGGCGGGCAGCATCGGTCCGTCTATTTCGCGGAACAACTGGCGAAGCAATTGCGCGAGCGCAAAGGCATCGAGGTGGTGGTGCGACACTTGGAATTGGAGAACATGAATAAATGAAGGCCATGGTTCTCGCCGCCGGGCTAGGCACGCGCCTGCGCCCGCTGACCGACGAGCGGCCAAAAGCGCTGGTCGAAGTCGCCGGACGAACGATGCTGGAAATCACGCTGGAGCGCTTGCGGGCGTTCAGCATCCGCGACGCAATCGTCAACGCGCATCACCTTGCCGGCCAGATTGGCGCTTATTTGGAGGCGAAGCAAAACTTTGGAATGCGAATTGAAATTTCCCGCGAGGACGTCCTGCTCGATACCGGCGGCGGATTGAAGAAAGCCGCGCATTTCTTCCTGGACGGCCGAAGCGATTCGTCCGGCGAGGACGAACCGTTCATCCTGCACAACGTGGACGTGATCAGCGCGATCGACCTGCAACGCATGGTTGAGGCGCATCGCGAAACCGGGGCGCTCGCCACGTTAGCCGTGCAGAAGCGCGAAACGTCTCGTTATCTGCTGTTCGACGAATGCATGCGACTGTGCGGGCGGCGCTCCGGGCGCGATGGAAAAGATGAATGGACTCGCGCCACGGTGCCAGCCGAGCCGTTGGCGTTTTGCGGAATCCACGTGATCTCTCCGCGCATTTTTTCCCTGATATCCGAAGAAGGCATTTTTTCAATCATCGACGTTTATCTCCGTCTGACCCGAGCCGGCGAACAGATTGCTGGATTCCGCGCCGATCAATATTACTGGCGCGATCTGGGGACAGTCGAAAGCGTTCGGCAAGGTGCCGATGACATTCGGCGAGGCGCCGTTGGTTAGTGGCCGTACGGCACGAGCGGGCTGACATACCTCCTGGCAGCGCCGAATTCGCTGGGAATGCTCGTCACAAATCCGGGCTCACGCTACGCGGCCGCGGGTGCGTTCTGGTTCAGAATTAACCAGTAGAGCCCCAACTGCTTGACGGCTTCGATGAATTCTCCAAATTCGACCGGCTTGCGGATGTAGCTGTTGGCGCCCAGGCCGTATCCATTAATGCGGTCCCGCTCCTCGTTGGACGAAGTGAGGATCACCACGGGAAGAAGCCGCGTGTGCTCGTTGCCGCGCATCGCGCGCAGCACCTCAAAACCGTCCAGCTTGGGCAATTTCAAGTCGAGAAGGATGACCTGCGGCTTCACGCGCACGTCGCGGCTTTCGTACATTCCCTCGCCGAACAGATAATCCAAGGCCTCGCGCCCATCGCGCGCCACCACGACTTCATTCCTGATGTTATTTTTCTTCAGCGCCCGCAAAGTTAGAGCTTCATCGTCAGGATTGTCTTCGACCAACAAAATCACGGGCTCCGGCATGGCGCCTCCTGGAATGGAACTTTATAGCGTGAAATAAAAGACCGCACCTTGACCCACTGCGCTTTCCGCCCATACCGAACCTCCGTGACGGCTGACAATACGCTGCACGGTGGCTAGGCCGATGCCTGTGCCCGCGAAATCCGTCATGGCATGCAGCCGCTGAAACGCTCCAAACAGACGATCGGCGTACTTCGGGTCAAAGCCGGCTCCGTTGTCGCGCACGAAGTAACAAGCGGGACCGCCGTTCTCCCGCCGAAATCCGAATTCGATCGAGCCGTGGTCGCGTTTCGACGTGAATTTCCAGGCGTTGTTGAGCAAATTATCGAGCACGATTCGCAACAGTCCGGGATCGGCCCACGCTTCCATTCCTTTTTCGATGCGGAAATCGACGTCGCGGCCCGGCTGCGCCCTGCGCAGGTCGACGACAATGGATTCCGCGAGCGCGGTAGCGTCCACTTTTTCCTTTTGAATGGTGGCACGGGAGACGCGAGCGAGATTTAGCAGATCATCGATTAGCATTCCCATCCGCTGCGCCGAAGCGCGAATGCGCCGGAGGTAGTCTTTGCCGCTCGCGTCGATTTGAGCGTCGTAATCCTCCAGCAGCGCCTGGCTGAATCCATCGATGCTGCGAAGCGGAGCGCGAAGATCGTGGGAGACGGAGTAAGAAAAAGATTCGAGTTCTTTATTGGCGTGAGTGAGCTGAGCGGTTCTCTCGTCGACGCGCCGCTCGAGTTCGTGGTGGGCTTCTCGCAGAGCGCGGTCGCGCTGCTCGATCTGTTCAAGCATTTCGTTGAATGCGCCGATCAGCAGCGCGACTTCGTCGTTCCTGCCGGTCGGCACTGCCCGCACGGAGTAGTCCTTGTTTTGCGTGACGTCGCGAGCCAGCGCGGCGAGTCCTACAATCGGATCCGCCACGGATTTTGCGAATAGCCACGAGACCAGCAATGCCGCCACCATGGACGCGAGCAAAACCGCCAGCGCGATCCCCGCGTATTCCTTGCGGCGCTGGGCGAGCACGCTCAAATCGGACTCCACGTACACGATACCCAGAAGCCTTCCGCGAAAGGCGATGGCGCGCGCCAGCACGATGTCTCCACTGCTAAAAACGTGCGATTCCATGTGGCCCGGCGGAATAGCGGGCAGTTCCGGAATCCTATCCGTACGCATGCGCTCGTAAAGCGCGAAGCTCTTTCCCTGAACCGTGCAGATTCCCGCCCAGATGACATCGGGGGAGGCTCTAAGAGCTGAAAGGGTGCTTCGCGCAGACGCCGCATCGTTGAACAGCAAAGCCGAAACGCTGTTGGATGCGATGATTTGCGCGCGCACGGAAAGCTCGTTGACCATGCCTCGGCGAAAGCTGATCTGGTCGTAACCAACAAACGCCGCGCACGCCAGCGACAGGGCCGCGGCGCTGACCAAGAGATTGATCAACGTGACATTCCGGGCGAGCTTTTGGTTAGGCAGCCGCATTCTCAAAACCCCGATGGAGTTCCCTGGACAGACATCGCCACTTTCAGTAGATCCGAACTCAAAACCAGCCCCGCCGACTTGGCCGCGTGTAGATTGACTTCGAAACGCACGGTGTCGCCTTCCCAAACGAACTGGATCATGCCTCCGCGCTGGGAGAAATCAGGAATGTCGCTGACGGTAAGTACTTCCTCATCGTCCAGCGACGAAAGGATGTCGTTGAGCTTTTTATCCTCGGAACGGCTGATGAAAAGGATGCGGCAAGGGCGAGCGTCGCGCGCATCCGTAATTCTCTGGATGCGAATCGGCTGCCGGTCGACAGTTTCTCCGGAAAAAGTGGAATCTAACACGGCGCCGAACGGATCTTTTCCAAGCACGCACACACCGAACGGAGCGCCTGAGGACTTGCTAAAATTCGGCCACGACACGAAAAGCGTGAAGTTATAGAGGTAGGCGGCCTTCACCTGATATTCGGTTGGCTTGGCTTGTTGTGCTTCCAGGCTCGGCGCAAAGGCCAGTGCAAGGGACAGTACGAATAGCGTCCATGACGCAAGATAGCGTCCAGGCGCGCAAACCGCGGCAATCGCTCCGGCCCGGCAGTACGAACGAGTTTCGGTTGGCCAGCGCATTCTCGTCAGTGACCCCAAGCAACGCATGCGTAGAGGAATCTTTGGATTCGGACGCGAGACTCGCCTATGCTTTCACTCGTTCCTCGCGAACCGAACGAGAGGCCAGCGGCGCTCTGAAATTGTCCCCTGCTCACACATCCTCCGTTCTGGTCCCGCTGGCCCAGGCCTGGGACTGCGTGCCGGGGCACAAAGCTGCGCCCAAGTCGGATCAGACAACGGCAGCCACACGACAGATTTTTTGAAGGGGTAGTGACATTCTATGACGCGTCGAGAAGCTGTCAAAGTTCTTCTGACTAATTTGTTTCCAGACGCGAAAATACAATGTGCCAATATGAAACGATGATTAGAGACCGCAAGAACGGCACTCGGTAGTCGCGAGCCAAAGCGATTTACGCGCGAGCGAATACGTTCAGGCGTAGCGGAAGAGAGCTTTGAAGCCGTAGTCCATGTGCTGCTGAATATGGCAGTGGAAAAGGGTAAGCCCCGGCTGATTGGCGACCAAATCCACGGTCGCGCGCCCGTAGAACGGTACGATCACTGTGTCCTTCATGATCCCCGATGTTTTCTTGCCGTTGATGTCCACGAGTTCGAAAGTATGGCGGTGCAAGTGCAGCGGGTGCGCGTCGTCGGTGCGGTTGTGAAAAACCAGGCGATAGCGGGCGCCCTGCTGCAACACAAATTCGCGGTCGTGCGGGTACTGCTTGCCATTCACGAGCCATGCGTTGAATTGCCCATCGCCACTTGGAATTTTTCCGAACACCATGTCGATGGTGTGATCGGGCGCGGGCTGCGCTCCGCCGGGTTTGCCGAACACCGTGTAGTCCCAAAGCACGTTCGCCGGCGGCAGCCACTGCGGCTGGCGATGCGCGTTCGCGTACTCCACAACAACACCGAGGCCGGAATTGCGGATCATGTCCTGCGTGCCGCCCAAAATCCACACTCCCGGCTGATTCATTTCGATGATGGCGTCCACGCGCTCGCCCGGCCCGAGCATCAGCGTTTCGACAGCTTGCGGCACGGGCACAGGATTGCCGTCCATCGCTACAACGTAAAACTTGTGTCCAGGCAGCGCGATGCTGCGATTCTCGATTGCGCTCGCGTTCAGGATGTGAGCCAGAACGCGTTGCCCGAGCCGCACGCGAATCGGATCGCCCGCGCCCAGCACTTTGTCGTTGATCGAAAAAACCAGCGAATCCACTTCCAGGCCGTTTGGTCTCGTGTCCAGGAGGGCTGGCCGTTCAGGCTGTGGGCCGAGTTGGCCTTGTTCGTCTGTGTCCATCGGCTGGTTGGTGAAATAGGGCTCCCAATCGCGCAGCGCGAGAAAAATCTCCTGATCGTAATTTCCGGCGTCGCGCCCGGAATCGACCATCAGAAAACCAAACTGGCCCGTGTATGTGCTGCGGTGCAGATCGGCCATAGCCATGGTGTGAGTGTGATACCAGCGCGTGCCCGCTGGACGCGGCGTGAACTGATAACGCCGGCTGCCGTGCGGAGGCACGGACGGCGTTTGCTCTTCCTCAGCGCCATCGACTTCAGCAGGAATATGCAGCCCATGCCAGTGCACGTATTCTGGAACGTCCGTGTCGTTGAACACGTCCACAGTAACGGGCACGCCTTCGCGCATTCGCAGGATGGGGCCAGGCGATGTGCCGTTGTAGCCGATGGTGCTGATAATGTGGTTTGGCGTGAGCGGCACGGTGACGGGAGAGATTCGCAGAGTGATGTCTGCCTTTGAAGCCGGCGCCTCTTCGCCGTTCATCTGCATGGGCGCGGCGTCCGGACGGCCGTTTTGCGCGCGCGCCGGCAGCACACTGGTCGCTGCTGATCCAAGGGCGGCGGCGCCGGCCAGCTTAATCAGTTCTCGGCGTTTCACAATTTCCTCATCCGATTGGCGCCGGAGCGAGCGGCAACGCGGAGTGCGAGCGGCGACATTGCAGAGAAGTTCCCGATTGGAGATGAACGCAGCAATTTGATACGCTCTCCAGCGTATTAGAGTATCTCATGAAGCCCGTGCCCCGCATTGCGGTGCTGATCGCGCTGGTGACCGTCGGCATCGGTCTGTTGGCGCTGCGATCCCGCGGGTTCCAGTGGTACGGACAAGGTCCCTTCACTCCAGTCACTCCCGAACAAGCCAACGTCAAAGCTGAATTTCATTGGTCTCGCCTGCAATATAACGCGGCGCAAGGCAGTTTTGGCGGCTTTGGCTACCGTTATGGATACGGGTTCGGGGGCGGTAGTTGGGCCCAGGACTATCCCAAAGCCGACCGCCAGTTGCTAATGGCAATTCGCCGCCTGACGCGGATCGATGCGGCTCCCACGGAACAGGTAGTCGAGCTGGACGACGATAAAATCTACAACTATCCGTTCATTTATGCCGTCCAAGTGGAGAACTGGACTTTTACGCCGGCGCAGGCCGCCCGGCTGCGGCAATACCTCCTGCGAGGAGGTTTTTTGATGGTTGATGATTTCCACGGCACGGAAGACTGGGAGAACTTCTTGCGCGGAATGCGTATGGTTTTGCCGAACCGGCCCATCGAAGACCTCAGCGACAACGATGAAATTTTCCACGTGCTTTACGACCTCGGCCATCGCTTTCAGGTGCCCGGCGAGCAATACGTCGTCACTGGCCGAACCTACGAGAAGGACGGCTACGTGCCGAAGTGGCGCGCCATTCGCGACGACAACGGGCGCATCGTGGTAGCCATCTGCCACAACATGCACCTCGGAGATGCCTGGGAATGGGCGGACAGTCCTGAATATCCCGAGCGCTTCTCGTCATTGGCGTTCCGACTGGGCATCAATTACGTGATTTACGACATGACGCATTAGAGGAATGGCGAAAGCGGACTAGGCGCGAGGTTCTGCCAACGATGTTCGAGTGGTTGTTCAAGTATCCGGCAGCGGTGTTTGCGAAGGGCCAGTTCGTCCTTCTGGGAAGCTGGCCGCGCTGGATTCTTGCGCTGCTTATCGTGCTGGCCGGAGTCGGCTTAGGTCTGCTCATCTGGTCGCGGCTCTCGCAAGCGACGCTGCGGATGCGGAGTTGGCGCGCGGGGATCGTCTGGCTGCTTCAATTCTGTCTGGCGGCATTGCTGCTGCTCCTGCTCTGGCAACCGGCGATCACCGTGGCCGAATTGAAGCCGCAGCAAAACGTGATCGCTATCCTATTGGACGACTCGCATAGCATGTCCATCGCTGATAGTGGATCTACGCGCGAGGCCGACGCCGTCAAGGCGCTGGAAAACGGCGTCCTCGCCAGCCTGCAGAAGAATTTTCAGACGCGCATCTACAGCTTCGATACGCGCATCTCGCGGGTTTCAAATCTTGCGCAGATTCAGCCGACGGCGCCGGCCACTCGCATCGGCGATAGCCTCCAGCAGCTTGTCAGCGAAACTTCCGATCTGCCGGTTGGCGCGGTTCTGCTGATGAGCGACGGTTCGGATAATACAGGCGGCATCGACCGCGCCGCCATTGCCGCGCTTCGCAGCCGCCGCATTCCCGTTCACACCGTGGGATTCGGCGCGGAGCATATGTCGCACGACGTCGAAATTGATGACGCAACGGTCGCGCCGCGCGCGCTGGCCAATTCCCGCATGGCCGCGACCGTCACGTTTCAACAGGATGGGTTCGCTGGGCAAAAAGCCACCATTTCGGTGCGCGATGGCAATAAGTTGCTGGCGTCGCGCGACGTGGCCCTTGCCGGCAATGGCAAATCGCAATCCGAAACTCTGTTGCTGAATGCCGGTGACGCAGGCGCCAAATCGCTTACCTTTTCCATCGCTCCGCTTCCCGGCGAGACGAATACGGCGAACAACGCGATCACTCGCATGGTGAACGTGACGTCTGACAAACGCCGGATTCTGTACGTCGAAGGCGAGCCTCGATGGGAATACAAATTCATCCGCCGCGCCGAAACGGACGATCCCATTGTCGAAATCGCGTCCATGCTGCGCACCACGGAGAACAAGATATATCGCCAAGGAATCGAAAACCCCCAGGAACTCGCCGACGGCTTCCCCACCGATGCCAAGGACCTTTTTCAATATCAGGGACTGATTATCGGATCGGTTGAGGCAGGCTATTTCACTCCCGCGCAACAGGATCTGATTCGCCAATTCGTGGACCGGCGCGGCGGCGGATTGCTGATGCTTGCTGGACGATTCGCTCTCGCCGATGGAGGCTGGTCCGGCTCACCCGTCGCACAGGCGCTGCCCGTCGTGCTGCCGGACCACAACAAGACGTTTCATCGCCTTCCCGCCACCGTCGAACTGACCGCCGCTGGCAAGGACAGCCTGATCTGCCGCCTGACGGACGATCCCAGCGAAAACGCCGAGCGCTGGAAGAAGCTCCCGTATCTAATGGACTACCAGGAAGCAGGCACTCCCAAACCTGGCGCCGTCGTGCTCGCCGATTTGAAAGCGGATGGCCGCGAACTGCCGCTGCTGATCACGCAAAACTACGGCCTTGGCCGCGTCGCTGTGATGGCAACCTCCGGCACGTGGCGCTGGCAGATGAGCCTTCCAGCAGGGGATCCGACGCACAAAATGTTTTGGCAGCAGTTTCTTCGCTGGCTCGTCGCGGATACGCCGGGACACGTTGTCGCCAGCGTGCCAAGCCAGATGCTCTTCGACGATGGGCGCACAAAACTCACCGCGCAGGTCCGCGACGTCGATTATCTGCCTGCTACGGACGCGAGTGTACAGGCCCACATCATCGGACCGGGCGGAATGGCTGCGACGGTCGATATGACGCCCGTCCCCGATTCGCCCGGCGCGTTTCAAGCCGATTGGAATGCCGAAAAACCGGGATCGTACATGGCCGAGGTTGTCGCCCAGCGCGGCGGTCAGGATATCGGACGCGATGACGTCACTTTCGAGCGCATGGATGGCGTGGCCGAAAACTTTCACACGCAGCAAAATCGGCCGCTGCTCGAACAACTCGCCGCGGAAACGGGCGGAAGCTACTGGAGCCCGCAAAATCTCTCGAAGCTGGCGAGCCAGATTCCCTACTCTGAAGCCGGAATTACGGTTCGCAACACAAAACCCCTCTGGAACATGCCGGCCGTATTCTTCGTCATACTACTGTTGCTTTTCTGCGAGTGGATTTTGCGGCGGAAGTGGGGCGTAGTATGAAGTTGGTCCAAGCACGGTTTGCCGCAATCCTGGTAGCCGCGTTGCTGATTGCGGTCCCCGCGCGCGCGGGGATTTACTACGTCACGGTCTCCGGACTCGCCGGCGAATCCGATTATGCACAGGAATTCACCCAGCTAGCCAACGACCTCGATAAGCTGCTGAAATCCACCGGGCCCGACGCGCACGTTTACACCCTCATCAACGCGACGCGCGCGCAGCTCACGCAAACCCTGACGCGAGTGGACAGCCAGGCAAAGCCGGACGACGACTTCGTCCTGATCCTCATCGGTCACGGAACTTTCGATGGTTACCAGTACAAATTCAATCTTGTGGGTCCGGACATCACCGCTCAAGATCTCGCCAAGCTGTGCGACCAAATCCCGTCGAAGCGCCAGCTCATCGTCAACACAACGGAAGCGAGCGGCGGGTCGGTGATGGCGCTGGAGCGCCGCGGGCGCGCCGTGATCGCTGCTACGAAAGACGGCAACGAGAAAAACGCGACCGTGTTCGCACGCTATTTCGTCCAAGCGCTGCACGATCCGCAGGCGGATCTCGACAAAAATAACGCGATCTCCGCGATGGAAGCTTTCGAGTACGCGCAGCGCCACACCGCGGATTTTTACGATTCGCAAAAACGCCTCGCCACCGAGCACGCCGTCTTTGAAGACACTGGCGAGCACGATCCCACGCGCACTCCCGAGACGGACACGGGCGAAGGCCTGTTCCTCTCGAATTTCACGCTGATTCACATCGGCGCAACGCAACAGGCTTACAACGATCCCGCGAAACGCGCTCTGCTGGCGCAAAAAGAAGATTTAGAGCGCAAGATCGACACGCTGAAGTACCACAAAGCGGCCATGTCGCAGGACGAATACAAAGAGCAGCTCACGCAAGCGCTCCTCGAACTCGCCAAAGTGCAGGAGCAGCTCAACAAATGAAGCGCGCGCTCGCATTAGCGGCTCTCTGTGCGGCGATCGTGCTACCCGCCGCCCAAGCGGCCCGCTCCACCACGCCGGACGAGTGCGAAAAGCTGCGGCTGCACGGCCAATCGGCGCAAGCGCAAAGCTGCTACGAATCGGTCGCGCGCAGCTCCAGCGCGTATCTTCGCGCGGAGGGCGACTGGGGGCTGCACCTGTACGAGCAAGCGAACAATGAATTCCGCGCCGCCGTCGCGCAAAACGATTCGAGCGCTCTCTACCGCGTCCGTTGGGGAATGCTGCTGCACGAGCGCTTCAACAACACGGACGCCGAGCAGCTCTTCAAGGAAGCTCTGCAGCGCGACCCGAAAGACGCGCAAGCGTATCTCGGCCTCGCGCTCGTCAGCGCCGATGGTTTTGACAGCAAAGCGCTCCAGTGGACCGCGAAAGCCCTCGAACTCGACCCCAAGCTCGTCGCCGCGCACGAACTGGCCGCCAACCTCGCGCTCGAAGACTCCGATCCCGCCGATGCGATCCAGCAAGCCGATCAAGCGCTCGCGCTTGCTTCAGACGCGCTCGACGCCATGGCCATTCACGCGGCCGTCGAACTCCTGGCCGATCGCTCGCCCGATGCGTGGTTCGCGAAAATCAGCGCCGTCAATCCGCATTATGGAGAGGCCTACGCCATCGTCGCGCATCATCTGGTTCTGAATTACCGCTACGACGACGCTATTGCCTACTACCGCAAAGCCGTCGAGGCCGATCCACAGCTTTGGTCCGCCCGCTCACAACTTGGCGTCAATCTGATGCGTCTAGGCGAAGACGATGAAGCCAGCAAGCAGTTGATGATGTGCTATGACAACGGCTATCGCGACGCCGCCACAGTGAACAGCCTGCGCCTGCTCGATAGCGAAAAAAATTACGACGTCTTCCACGACGGCGACGCCATCCTCAAGCTGAACAAAAGCGAAGCCGATCTGCTGCGCCCCTATTTCGACGACATCATTCAGCGCGCCATGGCCACCTACAACAAGAAATATCAAATGACGCTGCCCGGCCCAGTGCAGGTGGAAGCCTATTCGGATCACGAAGATTTTGCCGTTCGCACCCTCGGCATGCCCGGTCTCGGCGCGCTCGGAGTCACCTTCGGCCTAGTCGTCGTGATGGATAGCCCCTCCGCTCGGAAACCCGGCGATTTCAATTGGGCTAGCACGCTGTGGCACGAAATGAGCCACGTCTATATCCTCACGGCCACGAATCATCGCGTTCCGCGCTGGTTCACCGAAGGGCTCGCCGTTCACGAAGAGACGCAGGCTGACCCCGAATGGGGCGATCCGATCACTCCGGATATCGTCGTGGCGCTGCGCGATAAAAAGCTGTTGCCGGTCACGCAACTTGATCGCGGTTTCGTGCGTCCCGATTACGACGCGCAGGTGGTCGTCTCCTACTATCAGGCCGGCAAAATCTGCGATTACATTCAGAGCCGCTGGGGAAATCAAAAGTTGCTCGACATGGTCCATTCGTTCGCGCACCGCACAACCACAGCCGACGTCATTCAGCAGGACCTTGGCATGAGCCCTGAAGAATTCGACAAGGAATTTCAGGCCTGGCTGTATCAAAGCCTCGGCGCCGTGCCGCAGAATTTCGACAAGTGGCACGACGCGCTGAAGCAACTAGCGGCCGACTCGGAAGCTCGTAATTATGACGCAGTGCTGAAAGAAGGCCCTGAGGTCGTGCAGCTTTATCCTCAATATATTTACGACGCGAACGCCTACGAGTTCATTGCCGAAGCCGATGTAGCCAAAGGCAACAAAACCGCCGCAGCCGCGGAGCTAACCGACTACGAGCACCAGGCTGGCCGCGATCCGGACACGCTAAAAGAGCTCGCCAGCCTCGAACAGGATTTGAACGAGCCGCAAAAGGCCGCAGCCACTCTGAATCGCATCAATTGGATTTACCCGATGGACGCGGAAGTCCATCGCCAGCTCGGCGCGCTTTGGCTCTCGCAGCACAATTACGCTGGCGCCGTCCGCGAATTCAATGCGGTGGTCGATATGCATCCGCTTGACAAAGCCTCCGCGGAATACGATCTGGCGGAGGCGTATTACGATTCCGGCCAGCGCGACAAAGCGGAAAACTGCGTCCTCGCGTCGCTCGAAGCCGCGCCGGATTTTCAGCCGGCGCAAAAATTGCTCTTGCAGCTTCACGGTTCCCAATAGGAGAGACGATGGCCACCACCGCCGAAACGAATCTGAACTCCGCAGACCTTCAAAAGCGTGTCGAGCGATTTCACGCCGCCCGCGAAAACATCCTCGGGCAAGTTCGCAATGTGATTGTCGGCCAGGATGAAGTGCTCGACCAGGTTCTCACCGCGCTGTTTGTCGGTGGACACTGCCTGATCACCGGCCTGCCCGGCACGGCGAAGACGCTCATGGTCCGCACCATCGCGCAGACGCTGGGCCTGATCTTCAAGCGCATCCAATTCACACCGGACCTGATGCCGTCGGACATCACCGGCACCGATATCATCGAGGAAGATCCGACCACCGGCCATCGCCGTTGGACGTTCGTCCACGGTCCGATCTTCGCCAATATTCTGCTCGCCGACGAAGTGAACCGCACGCCTCCCAAAACGCAATCGGCGCTGCTCGAAGCCATGCAAGAGCTTTCCTGCACCGTGCGCGGCAACAACTACGTGCTGCCGTCGCCATTTTTCGTTCTGGCCACGCAGAACCCGATCGAACTCGAAGGCACGTATCCTCTGCCCGAAGCGCAACTCGACCGCTTTCTCTTTAATATCGTGCTCGACTACCTCAGCGCGGCGGACGAAGTGAAGGTCGTCGATCTCACCACCACCACGCGCGTTGCCCAGGTTTCCGCCGTTACGTCCGCCGCGGAAATTCTCGATTTTCAGCAGCTCGTGCGTATGGTTCCGATCGCCGAGTCGCTCGCCACCTACGTTGTGAATCTCGTTCGCGCCACGCGCCACAATAGCGGCATCGCTCCCGACTTCATCAAAAAGTACGTCAATTACGGGGCGAGCGTACGCGCCGCGCAATACATCGTGCTCGCCGCAAAGGCGCGCGCGCTGGCGCACCGGCGTTACCACGTGGCCTACGAAGACATCACCGCGCTCGCGATCCCGGTTCTCCGCCATCGCGTGCTGCTCAATTTCCATGCTGAATCCGATCGCATCGATTCGGACGAAATCCTGCGGCGCCTGCTTTCCGCCATGCCGCCGCCGGCCGGAGCCTAACCGTGCAGCGTTTTCTCGATCCCGCGGTTCTCGCGCGCATTTCCAACCTCGACCTGATCGCCAAGACAGTCGTCGATGGATTCGTCGCGGGCCTGCATCGCTCGCCCGATTTCGGCTTCAGCCAGGAATTTGCCGAATATCGCGCCTATTCGCCGGGAGACGATCTCCGCCACGTCGATTGGAACGTCTTCGCCCGCACCGAGCGCGCCTATTTGAAGCGCTATCGCGGCGAGACCAATTCCCTTCTCACCATTCTGCTCGACGCCAGCAGTTCGATGAACTATTCCTCCCATTCCGTAAGCAAAATCGATTACGCGCGATTCGTGGCTGCATCGCTTTTCTACATGGCCATTCAGAATCAGCGCGACGCCGCCGGCCTGATCGTATTCGACGACGAAGTGCGCAACTACATTCGCCCTTCCACTCGCTTCGGCCAGCTTCACCGCCTGCTTGCGGGCCTCGAACATGCCGAACCCCGCGCGCGCACCGATTTCGCCAAGCCGCTTCATCATTTCCAGCAATTTCTCCGCCGCCGCGGCCTGGTGCTGGTCCTTTCTGATTTTTTTGAGCCTCCAGAGAACGTCATCCGCACCGTCGAGCCGCTGCGCTTCCACGGAAACGAAGTGGTTCTCTTCCACGTGCTCGATCCGCGCGAACTGCAACCGCAGCTTGGCGAGCCTGTTGTCCTGGTCGATTCCGAAACCAGCCAGCGCATGGAAGTGACGCCCGAATACGCGCACAACGATTACCGCCAGAAGATCGACGCGCACGTCGAAGAACTTAGCTCGCGCGCGCGCGGCGCCGGCATTGACTATTTCCTGCTGCGCACAGACCGGCCGCTCGATAGCGCCCTCGCCGAATACCTCACCATTCGCCAGGAGCGCAACTGATGGGCTTCCTCGCGCCATGGTTCTTTGCCGGTGCCGCGGCGCTCGCTATCCCGCTGTATTTGCATCTGCTGCGCCGCCACACATCGAATCCGCAGCCGTTCAGTTCGCTGATGTTCTTCGAGGCCCGGACGCAAAGCTCGATCCGCCATCGCCGTCTTCGCTATCTCGTATTGCTTGCGTTGCGTCTCGCGCTGATGGCGCTGCTGGTGCTCGCTTTCGCGGACCCATTCATAAATCGCCCCGCCGCCAGCGTAACCACCAACAAACTCCTCGTCCTGGTGGTCGACAACTCTTTCAGTATGCGCGCAGGCTCGCGCCTTGCCGACGCCAAGCGCGAAGCGCTGTCCGTCCTCGCCTCGCGTCCGCCGGCCGAACGCGCGCAAATCTTCGCGCTTGGCTCCGGTCTCGAAGCCATGTCCCAGCCCACGGACGACTCTCAATCGCTGCAAAATGCGATCTCGGCGGTCCAGCCTACGGACGCGCGCGGCAACTTCGGCGATCTCGCGCGCGGCCTGCGCTCGTTTAGCGACAGCGTCCAAGGACCCATCGACCTTCATTTCTTCAGCGACATGCAAAAATCCGAAATGCCCGCCAATTTTTCCGATCTCGCGCTGCCCGCGAAAGTTTCGCTCACCCTCCATCCCGTAGCCACTTCCAACATTGCCAACTGGGCCGTCGAGAGCGTGAATGCGCCCGGGCAAATCTGGGATGTGAAAAAAGCTCGCGTTCAGGCCGTGATCGCCGGTTACGAGACTCCCGCCGCCACGCGCACGGCGTCGCTCGTCGTCAACGGCAAAACAGTTGCCACTCAGAAAGTCCAGGTCCCCGCGAACGGCCGCGCTAACGTCGAATTCACATCGCTGAACGTTCCCTACGGCTTCAGCCGCTGCGCCGTGCGCATCGATTCTGCCGACGCGCTTCCCGCCGATGATGCGAGCTATTTCGCCGTCGAGCGCTCCGATCCGCGGCAGGTCCTATTTCTCCATGAAGCCTCCGACCGCCGCTCGCCCATCTATTTCGGCGATGCGCTCGCTGCATCCGCCGAGTCCGCCTTCGCGATGGAAAGCGTCCCCGCCGATCAGGCTTCCAGCATTCAGCCTTCTCGATACGCGTTTATCGTTCTCTCCGATGTCGCATCATTGCCATCGGCTTTCGAAAACAACCTCGACCGCTACATTCGCGGCGGCGGCGGCGTGTTGATCGCGGCAGGCACGAATCTCGGGCGAGTCTCTCGCATTCCGCTCTTTGGCGCGAACATCCTCAACGCCCGCTATTACTCGAATGATCCCACTGGCTTTCTCACCGTCGGCGATGCCGATCCTTCGCATCCTTCCATCGCCAAGGCTGATCGATGGATCGGCGCGAAATTCTATTTCGCCGTAAACGTGGACGCCTCCGGCTCGCAAGTCGCCGCGCGCCTCACCGACGGCACGCCTCTTCTGCTCGATAAAAAAATTGGCGAAGGACGCGTACTGTTGCTGACTTCCGGCCTCGATAACCTCACCAACGATTTTCCGCTGCATCCCGATTTCGTCCCATTCGTAGAGCAGACCGCGTTTTATCTTTCCGGCTCCGAGCGGCCCGCCGGCTCTCAGCTCGTCGGCTCCTATCTGCAATTGCGCACCGCCAAGGAACGCGCCGTCAGCGTCGAAGTGGTCGATCCGGAGGGCCGCCGCCCGCTTTCGTTGCAAGAAGCTACCACCGCGCAAACGTACCAATTGAACGAAGCTGGATTCTACGAGCTTCGTCTAGCGAACGGCCGCCAGGACGTCGTCGGCGTCAACGCCGATCGCCGCGAATCCGATCTGGCCGTCATGTCGCGGGACGCCCTTTCGCTCTGGGCTGGTAAACCCAATGGCAGCAACGCTCCCACCGCCGCGAATGCCGTGCCTGCGAGCCTCCAGGCAACCGAAAAATTCGCGCCCCATTCTCTCTGGTGGTACGTTATGCTGGTCATGTTGTTGACGGTGATCGCGGAATCCTGGGTTGCAAACCGGCACCTGGGCGTTCGGCGGGAGGAATGATGAGCGCGCGAGATCAGCTCAACTCCTACATCGTTCAGATCGAACGCCGTCTCCGCTTGGGCGCCGCCGTTCGGGGCGCCGCCATTCTCGCCTCTGCGGCACTCGCTGCCACGGTAATACTCGTTCTCCTCGCCAACCTCTTCGCGTTCGCTTCCTGGAGCATCATCAGCGCCCGGTTCCTTTTGGTTTGCGCGCTTGTTTACGCCGCCGCGTTTGCAGTGGCTCTGCCTCTTTTGCGGCTAAATCGCCGTCGCGCCGCCGCATCGGCTGAATCCGCGTTTCCAGACTTTAAGCAGCGCCTCGTCACCTTCGCCGAACGCGACGCGCAGCGCGAACCTTTCATCGAGCTTCTCGCCGCCGATACGCTCGGTCTAACTCGTGCGTCTGAGCCTAAACGGCTTTTCACCAATCGCGCGCTGCTCGTCTCGTGCGGCCTCGGCGGCGCTGCCTTAGCTGTTCTTGTTTGGCTGATCGTCGCCGCGCCGGGATTCGTCGGCTACGGCGCCGCGATGATCTGGCGCGGCTCGACCGCGAACCTCGCGCCCTTCTACGCCATCAAAGTCGCTCCCGGCGACGCTTCCGTGCGCCGCAATTCGGACGAGCTCGTCACCGCGCGGACCGTTGGCTTTCAACCTGCCCAGGTTCATCTCTTCGCGCGCTACAACAGCGCCTCGAAGTGGAATGAACTGCGCATGCTTCCCCAGCCTGGCGGCTCCGGCTTTCAATTCACATTCGCGGGATTGCCTGAGGGAGTCGAATACTACGTCGAGGCCGGCTCCGTTGAGTCACGCCACTATCATCTGCGTGTCGTCGATCTTCCCGCTGTCAAGCAAATCCGCGTCACGTACAACTATCCTTCGTGGACCGGCATGAAACCGGTCGTTGACGCGCACGGCGGTGACCTCCGCGCCATCGAAGGCACTACGGCAAATCTCGAAATTCGTACGGATCGTCCTCTCCGCGATGGCGTGCTGCTCCTCGACAATAGCCGGCAAATCCAGCTATCCGGCGGCCAAAACAATCTCTATAACGGCTCGATCGCGATTCAAAAGGACGGCTCGTATCACATCGCGGCAATCAGCCAAGGCGTTCCGGTCCGCCTCTCGGAAGACTTCTTCATCGAGGCGAATAAAGCCAATCCGCCCGATGTCGCTATCGTCCGGCCCACGCACGATTACCGTGCCAGCCCGATCGAGGAAGTCACCATCGGTGTGCACGCCGCCGATCAGTTCGGCCTCGGCGACATGGCTCTGCA
Organism: Candidatus Acidiferrales bacterium; assembly: GCA_030038275.1. Taxonomy (GTDB): domain Bacteria; phylum Acidobacteriota; class Terriglobia; order Acidiferrales; family UBA7541; genus Palsa-295. Next base: position 24,314 of record JASHPG010000097.1, read on the forward strand.
TTACTCGGTTAATGGCGGCGCGGAGCAGACCGTCGATCTTCTCCAGCAGAAAGGCGCGAAACAGGCCGACGGTTCCTCCACCATCGCGCTGGAAAATCTGAAGCTCGTTCCCGGCGACATCATCAGCTACTACGCCACGGCGAAAGATGCGCGCACGGACGCCCACACCGATATCTATTTCGTCCAGGTGGATCCCTTCGAGCGCGAGTTCTCGCAGTCCCAACAGGCTGGAGGCGGCGGGGGCGGCGGAATGGGCGGCCAGAACGATATTTCCGAGCGCGAAAAGGAGATCATCGCCGAAACCTGGAAGCAGCAAGGTGAAAAGAACGCCTCGCCGCAAGCCGCCGCCGAAAGGGCAAGATTCCTCTCCGAAGTCCAATCCAAGCTGCGCGATCAGGCCATCGCGCTCGCCGGCCGCCTCGGCTTGCGCGATCTGAACCAGCAGAATCAGACCTTCAGCAGCTTCCAAAGCGATATGTCCTCTGCCGCGCAGGCCATGAACCCAGCCGCGAAAAGCCTTGGCAAACTTCAATGGCAGAAAGCTCTGCCGAACGAGCAGAAGGCTCTCGAACATCTCCTCCAGGCCGAAGCCACTTTCCGCCAGATTCAAGTCGCCTTTGGCAACCAGGCAGGAGGCGCCGGTGGGGGCGGCGCGGGACGCGATCTCGCCAGCCTTTTCGATCTCGAGCTTGACACCCAGAAGAATCAGTACGAGACGGCGCAAACCGCCGAATCCTCCGCCAGCCAGCGCCAGCAAGCCATCGACGACGCGCTCCGCAAGCTCGATGCGCTCGCTCAACGGCAGCAGGACCTCGCGAATCAGCAGCGCACCAACGGCCAGAGCTTCGAGCAGCGATGGCAGGAGGAAATGCTGCGGCGAAATGCTCAACAGCTTCAACAGCAATTGCAGCAATTGCAGCAATCGCAGCAGCAGGGGCAAAACGGCTCATCGAGTCAATCTACCGGCCAGTCTAGCCAGTCGGCCAACGGGCAGTCGCAGAGCCAGTCTCAAGGGCAATCGCAGGGTTCGGGCGATCCTCGCATCCAGCGCGCCATCGATTCGCTGCGCGAAGCCACGGACGCGCTCAACCGCGCAGCCTCTCAGCAGCAAAGCGCCGCCGATGCCCGCCGCGCCGCCGACCGCCTTCGCGACGCCTCCCAAGCGCTCGGCGCGCTACAAAGCCAGCAGGATTCCGGCCGCATCGGCCAGATGGCCAGCCAGGCCGATCAACTCGCCAATGAACAGCAGCAGCAGTCGGACCACCTTCGTCAACTCCTCCAGCAGAGCGGCGCCGGCCAGGGCAATTCCGAGCAAGCCGAACAGGGTCTCTGGCAGCAGGCGCAGCAGCTCGCCACGGACCGCCAGAAGCTAGCCGACGGCGTAGCCCAGCTCGAACAGCAAATGCGCAGCGCAGCGCGCCAAATGGCTTCCACCCAACACGATGCCGCCTCCAAGCTCCGCGACGCGCTCGGCAATCTCGATCAATCGGACCTGGAAACCCGCCTGCAGCGCAGCGCCGATTGGCTGCGCCGTGGCTACGCTCCCGACCCGAATTCCGAGCCGGAAATCGCCACGGATCTTCGCCGCCTCGCGGACGGTATTCGCTCCGCGCAGCAAGCGCTCGGCCCGGAGCAAGCGCCCAACCAGGGCTCGCAATCCGCGCTCGATAATCTCGACCGGCTGCGCGACCAGATGCAGTCGCTCACGCGCGCGCTTGGCTCACGCTCAGGAAACCAGAACGGCACGAACAACGGCAATAGCGGCGAAAGCTCGCAGTCTGCCCAGGACGGCCGCTCCAATCAATTCGGTCCGGGCCAAGCCGACCGCTACGGCAATCGCATCGGTGGGCGCAATGGCATCGTTGATGACGGTTACCGCCAAGGCTACGCTCCCGGCGCGTGGCGCGGCGGAAACAACGACAACTGGTATATCGACACAGGCAACAACTCCAATGCGCCCGGCCCCGCCGTCCATCCCGACACCACGATCAACACCACCGATCCCGAGCGCACTTTCCAGCAGACCGTCAGCACGCTCGATCGGTTGGACCAAAACGTCCAGAGCGATCCAGAAATCGACCGCCAGGTGAAGCAGCTCGAAGCCGAAATGCAGCGCCTCGATCCTCGCCGCTTTCCCGGCAACCCCGCGCTCCTCGAACAGTTGCACGGCCAGGTTCTTTCGGAGGTCGATAACCTGGAGCTTCAGTTGCGCCGCAAATCCGATGATCGGCAGTCGCAAATCCGCGCAAGCGCGCCCATGAACGTCCCGCCCGGCTATCAGGACGCCGTCGCCGACTACTTCCGCCGCCTCAGCACCACCGGCAACTCTTCGCCTGCCAAGTAGGGGACAAGCATGAGCATTCTTGGATGGCTTGTCGCGCGAGTGGGACGATGGTTGATGCCGGCCGACCGCCATGAATTCGAAGTGGTTCAGCCGTTCGCCGTCAGGTCGGCCATTTCGGATACCGAGCGGATATTCAATCCCGGCGAAAAAGTCATGTGCGAGGAGCCCGGCGCTTCGCCGGTCATGCTCAAGGTTGGCGGCGCGTTCTTCTTGGTGGACCGCTCCGTTTTTACCGAGCATTGCAAGCCCGCAAAATCAGCCCGCAAGGCCGCCTGAGCGAGTGCCACGTCCACGCGCCGCGCCAATGGCCCTGCACCTTGTCAGCCCAGGAAAGCATCTAGCCAGTGAGGGCATCTATGACACTGGCCTACGAAGTCTTCGCGCCGTTTGTCGCGACCGAAGCTGCTTCGGGCAAGGAACGCAAGTTTCAGCCCGGCGAAACCGTTCTCTACGACGATTCGCAGCGCGAGCCGACCGTCACCATCGAATTCCAGGATTCCCAATTTCTCCTCGATTCCTCCACCTTCGAGCAGTGCTGCAAATTCAGGGACCAAACCATCGCCTGAGGTTCCCCGGGAATGCCGATCTCCTGATAGCCGGCCTGCGGCTTTTCCCAGGCAGCCGCTTGCGCGAAGCGGACTGGCGTGATACACGGAATGGGAACTTAGCCTCCGTAAACTGGAGCACGCCATGAGTTCTCCCAGAGAAGCAACGGCCGCGGCCCACCACGCAAGTTCGGCTGCGGCGTCCATCGAATCGACGGCCGAATCAACTCACGATTACCGCAAGGGCGAATCGCGCATCCGGCGCTGGCAGGTGGGAGACGTCAAAGTCACCAGCATCATGGAGTCGGCCGAGGCGATTCCCTGGTCGCCGCAGTACCCGCCGGAAACCGCCGGTCACTGGAAGAAATACGACTGGCTCGTGCCGCGCTACGTCACGCCCGCCGGCCAGATCATCATGGCGGTGCAGGCGTTCGTGCTCGAAGCGGGCGGCCAGCGGATCGTCGTGGACACCTGCGTGGGTAACAGCAAGGAGCGCGAAATCCCGCACTGCTCCGGCCTGCAGACCGCTTTCCTGGAAGACATGTCCTCAGCCGGCTTCCCGCCCCAGACGATCGACGTCGTCCTGTGCACGCACCTGCATTTCGATCACGTGGGCTGGAACACGCGCCTGGTGGATGGCCGCTGGACGCCTACTTTTCCTCGCGCGAGTTATCTTTTCGGACGCCGCGAATGGGAATACTGCGAAACGCTCCTCAGGGACAAAACTCTCGACGTGCGGCACATTCTCGATTCCGTCCAGCCCGTACTCGATGCCGGCCTCGCGGACCTGGTGGACGAGCACCATCGCCTTTCCGGCGAGTTGTGGCTGGAGCCGTCGCACGGCCACACGCCGGGGCATGTAAGCCTCCATATTTCGTCGCGCGGGCAGGAGGCCATCGTCACCGGCGACGTGTTCCATAACCCGATCCAGATCGCCGAGCCGGAAATATGTTCGATGATGTGCGTCGATAAAGAAATGTCGCGCAACACACGGCGAGAGATGCTTGCCCGCTACGGAGATAAACCAACCCGCCTGATTGCCGTCCATTTCAACGATCCAGTCGGCCACATCGTCCGCGACACCAACAACTGGCGCTTTTCCTCCGAGTAATCCTGCTCAGCGAAATTGCACCTTGCCCGCTTGGCGCCTCGGTCTGGCTCGCCGCTAACGCTTATTCCCATGGGGAGTCAAACAGGAGCAGTTCCCATTTTGGAGGGGCGAACACCGCCCGGCGTAGGAGGTTGAGATGAGAAAGCTCCTGATCGTAACCGCGCTGATCCTGTTACCCACCGCTCCGGTTTGGGCGCCGTCCGCGAACGCTCAGACCGGCAACATGACAGACGTCTGCGCCGTGCCGGCGCATTTTCAGGTTAGAAACCTCAACATGACGGGCGGCCGAGGCCGCGCCCACACGTTCTCATACCGGCCAGGATCTTTCTTCGGGGACATCTCCGCGCAAGAAGCTCCGTCCGGGAATGGCTCTATGAACCTCGCTCTAACCGGCAACGGCTACGTGATGGTTCAGTGCGGCCACCTGTTCGTCACTCACCTTCGCTGCCGGGAAGCCGTTGGGGGCATCTCGTGCTACCAACCCGCCGGCTCCGGTAACTGACAAGACCGTGCCGCGCGTAATAGAAGTCAGCATGTGCGCCCGCTTTTAGTATTGCCACTTGGCCTTCCCGGGACCGCCGATCTCCCGATCGGCGGCCTGTGGGCCGAAGACGGCCGCCAATGCGCGGCGGCGCGTTAAACGTCAGATCCGCACAGCATGCTGTGCCCCCTACGCCTGCCTTGCGTGTGAGCCGAAGCGCACAGCCCCTGCGGAACAAAAGCCGCGAACTGGATTCGCTCGGCGAGGCTTTGCCGCTAGCTGCGCCGAGACAATGCGCTGCCGTATTGGCTGGAGCGGATGCGTCAGGCGCGCTAGTACGAGAAGAGCGGCGAAGCCGAGGAATCAGAGTGATGCGCAGACTTGCCGGGAGGCTCCTTTTCACATAGAGTGGGGCAATGAGCTATTCCGATCTCATCACTATTGAGCCCGGTAAACGAGGCGGCAAGCCGTGCATTCGTGGCTTGCGCATCACGGTTTACGACGTTCTCGAATACCTGGCCAGCGGGATGGCCCAAGAGGAAATTCTGCGGCAGTTCCCGTATCTCACAAGAGAAGACATCCAGGCATGCTTGGCGTTCGCGGCTGACCGCGAGCGCAAATTGGAAATTTCGCGCGCGTGAAGCTTCTTTTTGACGAGAATCTCTCGCCACGCTTACCCGGATTGCTGGCCGATGTCTATCCGGATTCGGCGCATGTCCATGATTGCGGACTGGGAAGCGCGGACGATGAGGCTGTCTGGAGGTACGCCAGAAACGGGAACTTCTCGATCGTGTCCAAAGACTCCGACTTCCAGGAACGAAGCGTGCTGCGTGGCTATCCGCCCAAGGTCGTATGGCTTCGTGCCGCCAATTGCACAACAGCTGAAATCGAGAGCCTTCTAAGGACAGCGCAGCCGATCATCACACGGTTTATCAATGAGGACGAAGAGTCCTGCCTGCTGCTCGCGCCTCACCCGAAATCCATGTAAGCCACGAGACCACGGCGCTGCGCCAGTGGGTTTGCGTTGGCAAGAACGCACGCGATAAGCCTAAGCCGGTCGGCGTGACCATCTTATATCTCAGAAATGACCCGGAGACTTGGAATTTGGCTGACGAGATATTCCGGGCGCTCCACGATGCGCAATGGCCTGTGGCTTTTCCCGAGCCGATTCCACCGAGTCAGTCGGAACTTTTTTCGCATTTTCCTTTGGTGGAAAGCGTGAGGGGGAACTCGTACGGCGGCGTCTCAGTTGTGACGGGTGACGAAATGAAGATCCCTTTTGGGGAGGATAGTCCCCTGGCGGAGCACTGGTTGTGGCCTTCATATCATCGCTAAAGCACTGCCTGTTGGAGAACACTGTCACCGCCTGTACCGCGCGTACGAATTGCTGATGCCGATCTCCCGCGCGATATCCAAAATTCTCCGCTTCTGGCGTTGCATAACCTAAAGACCCCTGCTACACTAAATCAGGACCGAAATGGTCCTATATGTGTTAGCGTGAATTGGGGCCTTTGAGGCATGGTAAGGCTAGGCAAATTAACGGACTACGGGCTGGTGCTGATGACCTGCATGGCACGGAGCCATGGGTCATCGCTAAGCGGCTCGTTTACCTCGTCCGTGCGCGGCTCGCTTGGCTCGTCGGGTGCGTCGTCGTTGCACAACTCGCCTGCCTCGCCGTTGCCGCACGACTCGCCAGCCTCATCCTTGCGCACAGCGCGCGACTTGGCGGCCGAAACCAAGCTGCCCGTTTCGACGGTCAGCAAGCTCCTGAAGCATCTTTTGCAGAGCGGCCTTTTGACTTCTCATCGCGGCACGAAGGGCGGCTACCTGCTGGCGCGCAATCCGCACGAAATTTCGGTGCTGGAGGTTATCGCCGCCGTCGAGGGACCGATGGCGCTCACGGAGTGCAGCACGGACGTTTCCGGCCTGTGCCAGATCGAGCCTTGCTGCCCGATCAAAACCAATCAGCGCATCATCAACCAGGCGTTACGGGGAGTGCTCGAAAAGGTGATGCTCTCCGATCTCGCGAACCCCATGCAGCTCACCAGCATCAAGGACGCGCACGGCCGGATCGTGCCGATGATCGCGTCCAGCATTCAATGAGGGGCATTCGATGAAGGGAAGCATTCAATGAGTTCGAATACCGACACGATTCGCGAACTGGCCCAGCAGGAGTACAAATGGGGCTTCGTTACGAATATCGAACAGGAAAGCGCGCCGCGCGGCCTGAATGAAGACATTATCCGCTTCATCTCCGCCAAAAAAGATGAGCCGGAGTTCATGCTCGAATGGCGGCTGCGCGCCTATCGCCACTGGGCTTCTCTTGAAAAGGCGCAGGCCGAGCCCAAGTGGGCCAACGTCCATTACGATCCCATCGACTATCAGGACATCATCTATTACTCGGCGCCGAAGCAGAAGCCGAACCTGAAGAGCCTCGACGAGATCGATCCGGAAATCCGCCGCACCTATGAAAAGCTGGGCATCCCGCTGGCCGAACAGAAGATGCTCGCGGGCGTGGCCGTCGATGCCGTGTTCGATAGCGTCTCCGTCGCGACCACCTTCAAGGCCAAGCTCGCCGAAGCGGGTGTGATCTTCTGCTCGTTTTCCGAAGCGGTGCGCGAGCATCCGGAACTGGTGAAAAAATATCTCGGGTCTGTGGTCCCGTACACGGACAACTTCTTTGCCGCGCTCAACGCCGCGGTCTTCAGCGACGGCTCTTTCTGTTACGTCCCCAAGAGCGTGAAGTGTCCCATGGAGCTTTCCACTTATTTCCGCATCAACGCCGCGGAAACGGGCCAGTTCGAACGCACGTTGATCGTCGCCGACGAAGGCGCTTCGGTCAGCTACCTCGAAGGCTGCACGGCTCCCATTCGCGATACCAATCAATTGCACGCCGCCGTGGTTGAGCTGGTCGCGCTCGATAACGCGCAGATCAAGTACTCCACGGTCCAAAATTGGTATCCCGGTGATAAGAACGGAAAGGGCGGCATCTACAATTTCGTCACCAAGCGCGGCAAATGTGCCGGACGCAATTCCAAGATTTCCTGGACGCAGGTCGAAACTGGCTCGGCGATCACATGGAAATATCCCAGCTGCATTTTGCAGGGAGATAACTCCGTCGGTGAATTTTATTCCGTCGCGCTAACCAACAATTTCCAGCAGGCCGATACCGGCACGAAGATGATCCACATCGGCAAAAACACGCGCAGCACCATCGTGTCCAAGGGCATCTCCGCCGGCCACGGGCAGAACACCTATCGCGGCATGGTGCGCATCCTGAAAAACGCCGAGGGCGCCCGAAATTACACCCAGTGCGATTCCCTGCTGATCGGCGACAAGTGCGGCGCGCATACGTTCCCGTACATCGAAGTGAAGAATTCCACGGCGCGCATGGAGCACGAGGCGTCCACGTCGAAAATCGGCGAGGATCAGCTTTTCTACATTCGCCAACGCGGGCTGAAGACCGAGGACGCCGTCTCCATGGTCGTCAACGGCTTCTGCAAGCGCGTGTTCCGCGAGCTGCCCATGGAGTTCGCCGTCGAGGCCCAAAAGCTCCTAAGCGTCAGCCTCGAAGGGAGCGTCGGATGAACCCCTCAGCCAATAAGTGCGGGTTTTTGTTTCGCTTTTCTTTCGCAAATTTCGCGCGCCAAGGGCGGAACAGCCAATCGACCTTTGATGCCTCTAAGTTGTTGAAAATAGACGCCCGGCCACTACCAAGGGCGGAACGTCCCGGTGCATCTCAATGAGCGTCCTGGAAATCAAAAATCTGCACGTTCGCGTTGACGGAAACGAGATCCTCAAGGGCGTGAACCTACGCCTCGACGCCGGCCAGGTCCACTCCATTATGGGCCCGAATGGCTCCGGCAAGAGCACCCTCGCCCAAGTCCTGGCCCGCCGCGAAAGCTACGACGTGACCCAAGGCGAAGTCCTCTTCGACGGCAAGGATCTGCTGGCGATGAAGCCGGAAGACGCCGCCTGCGAAGGCCTCTTTCTCGCCTTCCAGTATCCCGTCGAAATCCCCGGCGTCAGCAACGCCTATTTCTTGAGGTCCGCCGTCAACGCCGTCCGCAAGTATCGCGGCCAGGACGAAATGGACGCCATGGATTTTCTTCCCAAGCTGCGCGAAAAGATGAAGCTGCTGGAAATGGACGAAAAGTTCCTCAATCGCTCCGTAAACGAAGCGTTTTCCGGCGGCGAAAAGAAGCGCAATGAAATTCTGCAGATGGCGGTGCTCGAACCCAAGCTCGCTATTCTCGATGAAACCGATTCGGGCCTGGATATCGACGCGCTCAAGGTCGTCGCCAACGGCGTGAACGCTATGCGCAGCCCGGACCGCGCGTTTCTCGTCGTCACGCACTACCAGCGCCTTCTGAACTACATCGTTCCCGACCGCGTGCACGTGCTCGTCAATGGCCGCATCGTCCGCTCCGGCGGGCCGGAACTCGCCCTCCAACTCGAAGAATCGGGATATGCCAGCGTCGGCAGTGCTGCGGGCGCCGCGTAAGGGAAATGGGAGCCAGCAACGTGGCCAGCGCAATTCAATCCTTGGAAAGCTACGCGGAGGGCTTCGCCGGCTTCGAAAAAGAAGCGGCTGGCCGGGAACTGCCCTGGCTTCGCAGCCTGCGCCAGAGCGGCTTCGCGCGGTTCAGTGAAGTCGGCTTCCCTACCCTGCACGACGAAGACTGGCGATTCACGAATCTCGCGCCCATCGCGCAAACGCAGTTTCGACTCGCGCGCAACGGACATGCGCTTCCGCCGGCAACAAGAATCGCGCCATTATTCCTGCCCGGCGCGGCTTGTATGCTGGTTTTCGTTGACGGCCGCTTTGCCCGCGGCCTTTCGTCGCTTGGCGCCCTGCCGCGTGGCGTGACGGTCGCAAGCCTCGCATCGGAATTAACGAAAAATCCCGCTGCCGTTGAGCCGCATCTTGGCCGCTATTTGAATATCCAGCGCGACCCGTTCTGCGCCTTGAATACGGCGTTCATGGAGGACGGCGCTTTCATCCACATTGCTAAGGACGTCGCGGTCGAAGGCCCGATTCAGCTGCTCTTTATTTCGGCGGCGCATGATTTTCCGGCCGTCAGCTATCCGCGCAATCTGATCGTGGTTGAAGAAAGTGCCCAGGCGACGATTGTCGAAGAATACGTCTCGTCGTCCGGTGGGAAAGCATTTTGCAACACGGCGACCGAGTTGGTTGCCGGCGACAACAGCGTCGTTTCGCATTACATGATCGAACGCGAAGACGCCGAGGCCCTTAACGTCTCCACGCTGCGCATTCAGCAGGGTCGCTCGGCGGATATTGCTTCGCACTCCGTGCTGATCGGCGGCGCGCTCGTCCGCAACAACGTTCATCCGGCGCTCACTGGCGAAGGCGGAGAGTGCCTGATTAATGGTCTGTTCGTCGGCGGCGATCGCCAGCACCTCGACAACTACATGCTGGTCGAACACGCCAGCCCGCATTGCGGCAGCCGCCAGTTTTACAACGGGATTCTCGCCGGCCACGCTCACGGCGTCTTTCACGGCCGGATCATCGTGCACAAAGATGCGCAGAAAACAGACGCCAAGCAGACCAATCGCAACTTACTACTTTCCGACACGGCGCAAATCGACACCAAGCCGCAGCTCGAAATCTACGCCGACGACGTGAAATGCACGCACGGCGCCACCATCGGCCAGATCGAGGAAAACGCGCTGTTCTATCTCCGTTCCCGCGGAATCGACGAAGTTTCCGCGCGGCAGCTATTGCTCATGGCTTTCGCCAACGAGTGTCTCGACCGCATGAAAGAAGGCCCGGCCCGCGCGCACGTGGAATCGCTGATTCACGAATACGTCGCGGGGGTGACCGGTTCGCCTTCGAGCCATGCGCCGGAAGCAGCCGTGGGAGAAGTCAAATGACCACCGCCGCCAGAAATTTCGAGGCCGGCCTGCAACGACCGGAAGACGCGCAGCTCTTCAGCCGCGCGGAACTTGAAAAAATCCGCGCCGATTTCCCGATCCTCCAGCAAAAAGTCCACGGCAAGCCACTCGTCTATTTCGATAACGCCGCCACTTCGCAAAAACCCCGCGCGGTGATCGACGCCATCGTCCGCTATTACGAAACGACCAACGCCAATATTCACCGCGGCGTGCACTTCCTTTCCGAGCGCGCCACCGAACAGCACGACGCGGCGCGGCGCACCGTGCAGAAGTTCCTGAACGCGCGCTCCGCGAATGAAATTATCTTTGTTCGCGGTACCACGGAAGCCATCAATCTGGTCGCGCAGAGCTACGGCCGCGCGAACGTCGGTCCCGGCGACGAAGTGCTGATCACTGGCATGGAGCACCACTCCGATATCGTCCCTTGGCAGCTTCTCTGCGACGATAAAGGCGCGAAGCTGTGCGTTGGCCCCATCGACGACAATGGCGAGCTTTTAATCGGTGAATTCGCGGACCTGCTCAGCCCTCGCACCAAGCTGGTCGCCGTGACGCATGTTTCCAACGCTCTCGGCACTGTGAATCCGGTGCGCAAAATCATCGAGTTGGCGCACGAACGCAACGTTCCAGTGCTGGTGGACGGCGCGCAAGCCGCGCCGCATATGAAAGTGGACGTGCAGGAGCTCGACTGCGACTTCTACGCCTTTTCGGGCCACAAGGTGTACGGCCCTACCGGCATCGGCGTCCTCTACGGCAAAGCGGCGCTGCTGAATGCCATGCCTCCATACCAGGGCGGCGGAGACATGATCGCCTCCGTTACGTTCCAGAAATCGACCTACAACAAAGTTCCATATAAATTCGAGGCCGGCACTCCGGACATCGCCGGCGCCATCGGATTGGACGCGGCGCTGCGCTACGTCAGCGACATTGGAATCGACCGGATCGGCGCGCACGAGCACGATCTGCTGGAATACGCCACCACCGCGATTTCGCAAATTCCTAGCCTTCAAATCGTCGGCTCGGCAAGCGAAAAAGCGGGCGTGCTCTCGTTCGTGCTCGAAAATGTTCATCCGCACGATATCGGCACGATTCTCGATCAGGAAGGCGTCGCCATCCGAACCGGACATCATTGTTCGCAGCCGGTGATGCGGCGCTTCAACATTCCCGCCACGGCGCGCGCTTCCTTTGCGATCTACAACACCCGCGAGGAAATCGACGCGCTGGCCCGCGGCATCGAAAAGGTGCGGGAGGTTTTCGCCTAATGTCCGACCTGCGCGATCTCTATCAGGAAGTGATCCTGGAGCACAGCAAGGCACCCCGCAATTTTCACGACCTTGCGGACGCCAGCCACAAAGCCGAAGGATTCAATCCGTTGTGCGGCGACCAATTCACCGTGTACCTGCGCGTGGATGGCGACGCGATTCGCGACATCAGCTTTCAGGGCGCGGGCTGCGCGATTTCCAAGGCTTCCGCGTCGATGATGACGCAGATCGTGAAGGGCAAATCGCGAGAGGAAGCGAAAAAGCTCTTCGAGCGTTTTCATAAGCTCGTCACCGGCGAGGAGCCGCCGAAAAACGGCGAGGATCTCGGCAAACTCGCCGTCTTCGCGGGCGTCTCCGAATATCCCGCGCGAGTGAAATGCGCCACCCTGGCATGGCACACGCTGCAAGCGGCCCTTGAGGGCCAAGCCGAGGCAGTGCTGCCCGACGAGGAGTAATTTCTAGCAAAGGTTCTTATGAGCGCCAACGACCCGATAAAACTTAGCCGCGAATGCGAAGCGATCGAAATTCCCAGCGGAGTCCACGCCAAGCTTCCGACCGGCTCGGAAGTGCGCGTGATGCAGTTTCTGGGAAGCAGCTACACGATTGTCAGCGATTACGGCATGTTCCGCATCGACGTAAAGGACGCGGATGCGATCGGCCTTTCGCCCACCGCCTCCGCGAGCGGCGGTGAAGCCGGGCAAGAATTCAGCGAGAAGCTCGTCTGGGACCAGTTGAAAACCATCTACGATCCAGAAATTCCCGTCAATATCGCCGATCTCGGATTGATTTACGCTTGCGACGTAACGCCGCTCGACAGCGGCGACCGCCGCATCGACATCAAAATGTCGATGACCGCGCCCGGCTGCGGCATGGGCAACGTGCTGAAAGCCGATGTCGAAAGCAAACTTTCCAGCCTTCCGACGGTGAAAGAAGTAACCGTCGAGATCGTCTTCGATCCTCCGTGGGGCCCTGCGCGCATGTCTGACGCGGCCCGCCTGCAACTCGGCTTCGACGTGTAAACAGCACCCGATCGCGGAAGACGAGCCAGGCGGGCACAGCATGCTGTGCGCCTACGCTGTGAAGAAGAACATCGACGAACAGGCTCTTTGCCTAGACGCCAATTTGTAATTATCTCTAGATTACTTATCGCAATCGGTTTTCTGAAGATGGCTACCCAACATACCGGTATGGTGGTACGATTCGTGCATCTAATTTCGTTTTCAATAGATGGCTTCGCGTCTCGCCCGAACTGGAGGTAATGTGGCCTTGAAAAGGTACTTCCGGACTTCTGCGATTCTTTCGACTCTTGCCGTTCTATTGGCGATTTGTTTCTTAATCGCGGCGTGGGTGGTCTTCGAAAGGCCGTACGGCACAATGGGGGCGATAGCGGCAGTCATCTCCCCGTTCATTGCGGTGTTTGCCGCTCTTGGAATCATTTTCGTCGGGGCTTTCTCAAGACGCAAGCCCCTCCGCCCGTCGAATTATCCGCGCATTGAGAATCTTCGAATTGCGGGAAAGTACCAGGCTGAGGGCCGCTTTGGGGAGGCGGGAGTCTCTCCGCTCCACCTGAAAAGATAACTTTCCATTTAGCTGTGCGGTCTTAACGGCCCAAACTACCGATTAACGACGGTACCGGGGGATTTGCCCGGGATTAACCGCCGCACCCAAAATGACAAAAACGTCCACGCAACATACGCTGCAACCAAATTTTCGTATGATTCCAGTTACCGCTTAGGCTTTCCCGGAGAAGGCGGAGGATCAGCGACCGGAGTCGCGGCACGGGGCACATGACGAATGCTCGCGGCAGAGGCGGTGCTGTGCTCGCCGAGCATCCGGCGCGAGCCGGTCCAGACCAGTTGTAAACCGGCGAAGATGGCAACGAGCGCGATCGCGTATTTAAGCTTTTTCGCCGGCACCCAGCGCGCCAGCACGCATCCGAGAATCACGCCGGGAATTCCGCCCTCGAGCAAACGAACGAGCACCGCGCCGCCGATCGAGCCAAATCCCCAGTGAAAAGCGCTGCCGATTACCGCGAGCACGAGTCCGAACAGCAGGTCCGTTCCGACGACTTGCGGCGGCGTCATTTCCGAATAGTTCAGCAGCAGCACGGTACCAAGCGCGCCCGCTCCAGCCGATGAAAACCCCGCTTCCACGCCGATCGGCAGCGCGAGCCACGGCAGCCATTTCGAATTGCGCTTGGCGAAGCCAGGATATTGCACTTTCGGGGCGAACGATATGCTCGACGAAGCGGCGAGTAGCAGGCCAAGAAGAATGACGACAATCGGGCTATCGGCATTGCCGCTGAGCAGCCGCAGCAAAAACGTGCCCAGCAACAGGCCCGGAACCGCTCCTTGGAGCATCAGCCAAAGATAACGAAGGTGAAAATGCTTGCCCGCCAGATAAAACGGCGCGGCGATTAATCGGATCACGCCAGCGTAAACGAAAGCGGTTCCCACGGCTGTCGTGGCGGGCAGGCCGACCAGCAGCACCAGAGCGGGAACGGTAAAGCTGCCGCCGCCAATTCCCGTCAGCCCCACGGCCAACGCAATAAAGAATCCGATTAGTATCTGCATCAGTCAGATCGCTTGGATTCGGTGTGAATGCCGCATTCGAGTTTGTTGCCGCCCCAGCGTCCGGAGCGGGGATCGGCTCCCAAGGCGGGAATCGAAGTGCATGGCTCGCAGCCGATGCTGCGATAGCCGGAGTCGTAGAGCGGAAGATAATCGATGTTGTGCCTCGCGGTATGCTCCCACACGTTTCCCCACGTCCACGCGGCCAGAGGGCTGACCTTCAGCAGCGTTTTGCCGCTTGGCAACACATGATGCTCGACGACTTTCAGATTTTTTCGCGTTGGAGATTGCTCGCGCCGCAAGCCGGTGAACCACAGATCGAAGTTTTCTAGAGCTTCGAAGAGCGGTTCCACCTTTCGGAGATGGCAGCAGCGGCCGGGATCGGTGCGGTTCAGGATTCCGAACTGTGCTTGCTGCCCGGCGACGGATTGCTTGGCAGCCAGGTTGCGCACATTCAGATTCCATTTGGCGGCCATGCGATCACGGTACGCATACGTTTCCGCGAAATGGTAGCCGGTATCGAGAAAGAGCACCGGCACGGACGGCATCTTTTGCCGCAGCATATCCAGGACGATCATGTCCTCAGCCTGAAAGCTGCAGGTGATGCAGACGGAGCCTCGCTCCACGGCAGCGGCATTTTCGGCAAGCAGACGGCCAATCGTCGCGTCGGCGGAAAGGACTTCGTATTCTTCGCCAATCGTCTTTTCAGCGCGTTCGCCGAGCGGGGCCTGGCTCATGAATTTTCCTTTTGCGAATCGGACTGCTTGTCGCGCCATTTGCGCAGCACCTTCATGATGCGCTCGGTGGCTTCCTCATCCGTGTCATCGTCGATTTTCACGGCGAAAAACGCGTCGGGGCCGTAAATGGCGCGGACTACACGCTTTTGATCGGTGCCATCGTCCAACGGGGAAAAAATCGTGATGTGGCCGGAAAGCTGGTACGCCTTAGCCACGGTGACGAGTTCGTGCGCCAGGAAATCATTGGGCCCGGCGAGTTGCACGTGCCAGCCTTCGTCGAATAGCCGCCGCTCCAGTAACTCCGCAACATGCGGACGGCCTTTCAGCCACACGGCTCCAGAGGGATGGCCGAAGCGCAGGACGCGTTCTTCCCTAGTGCTGTGCCGCCGCTGCGAGGCCTGCTGTTGCTCCTCAATCGCGCCCTCGATGATGCCCGCGCCGACGGTGACGTTCGTCAGCGGATCGATCACGATGAAGCTGCCGGTGGTGCGGTTCAGCCGGTAGGGATCGAAGAACAACGGCAGCGTGGTCTTCACGTCCACCTTGGCGATGTCGTTCATGTCGAGCTTCTTCGATGGAAGCTGTTCGAGAGTGTTGATGTCCACGCGATAGCGGATCTGATGGATGCGCGCGCGAACGGTTCGCGCCGTGTGCTTCAGCAGATAAATTTTGTGCGGATCGAGAGGCTCGTGATGCATCCAGACGATCATCGCCTGGAGCGCCGTGCCGACGGAAGGAAGCTGCTCCTCGCCGGCCAGGATATCGCCGCGGCTGATATCGATTTCGTCTTCCAGTGTGACCGTGACTGAATCGCCGGGCGCGGCGGATAGCGGCTCGTTCTCAAAAGCCACGATCGAGCGGATGCGCGTCTTCACTTTGGATGGGAGCGCGACGACGGACTGGCCCGCATGCAGCGTTCCCGAGGCCACCTGTCCGGCAAAACCGCGGAAGCTGGCATCCGGGCGGATCACGTATTGCACCGGGAAACGCAGAGGAGCATCGGGCGAAGCGCCGCTAGCCGGCAGTTGTTCGAGATATTCAAGAAGCGCGGGGCCAGAGAACCACGGCATGCGCTTGCTGCCGCGAACGACGTTGTCGCCCTCCAGCGCGCTTACCGGCACGGCATAGACGTTGCGAATACCGAGCTGACTGGCGAACTGCTGGAATTCAGCGACGATGCGCTCGAACACATCCTGCGAAAAACCGACTAAATCCATTTTGTTGACGGCGGCGATGATGTGCTGAACTCCGAGCAGATGCGCGATGTAGGCGTGCCGGCGCGACTGGCGCAGCACGCCTTTGGTGGCGTCCACGAGCACGACGGACGCATCCGCCGTGGATGAGCCGGTCGCCATGTTGCGCGTGTACTGTTCGTGACCCGGCGTATCGGCGATGATGAATTTCCGCCGAGGAGTGGAAAAATAGCGGTAGGCAACATCGATGGTGATGCCCTGCTCGCGTTCGGCGCGAAGACCGTCCGTGAGCAGCGAAAAATCAATCGGACCGGCGGCGCGGTTGATTTTGCTCTTCTTAACGGATGCGAGCTGATCCTCGAGCACGGCCTGACTGTCGTACAGCAAGCGCCCGATCAGCGTGGATTTGCCGTCATCCACGCTTCCGGCAGTGCTGAAACGCAGCAGCGTTCCCGCTGATACCGGCTTCGGAATTCCACTTTTTGTCTCCGGAGTGGGCTCCACAGGAGTGGTGGCCATCAAAAGTAGCCCTCGCGTTTCTTGAGTTCCATCGAGCCTTCTTCGTCGTGATCGATTACGCGGTTCTCACGCTCGGACCGGCGGAAGGAAATCATCTCCTCAATAATTTTAGGAACGGTATCGGCGTCCGACCGGATCGCGCCGGTGCACGGCACACAGCCCAGGGAACGCATCCGGCACTTGACCATCTGCGGCTTTTCGCCGGGCAGCAGGTGCACGCCGGTTTGCAAAACCAAAATCGAATTTCCGCGGACCACCACTTCGCGCTCTTTCGCGAAATAGAGCGGCACGATGGGAATTTTCTCCGCGTGGATGTAGAGCCAGACATCGAACTCCGTCCAATTCGACAGGGGAAAAACGCGAATGCTCTCGCCCTTGTGATGCCGGCCGTTGTAAAGATTCCAAAGCTCGGGACGCTGGTTCTTGGGATCCCATTGACCGAGGGAATCGCGGAAGGAATAGACGCGTTCCTTGGCGCGCGATTTTTCCTCGTCGCGCCGCGCGCCGCCGAAGGCCGCGTCGAAACCGCCCTCGGCAAGTCCATCGAGCAGCGAGCGCGTTTTCAGCAATCCGCAGCACTTCTGCGTGCCCAGATCGTACGGGTTGGCGCCTTCGTCGAGCGCCTTCTGGTTTTTGTGGACGATCAGCTCCGCGCCCACGTGCCGCGCGTACCAGTCGCGAAACTCGATCATTTCCGGGAATTTGTAGTTCGTGTCGATGTGCAGAAGCGGAAATGGGATCTTCCCGGGATAAAACGCCTTCTGCGCCAAGCGCAGCATTACGGATGAATCCTTGCCGATGGAATAGAGCATTACCGGATGCGCGAATTCGGCGGCAGCCTCGCGCAAGATGAAAATGCTCTCGGCTTCGAGCATTTTCAGGTGCTCCAGACGGCTCGCCTCCAGCAGCGGCATTGGCTCTGTGGCTCCAACTGTGGTCATTTCTGTTTTTTCCCGTCCGATCACTCGATCATCGGGCCTAACAACAAAAAGCCCGCCTCCTGGACTTGCTCCAAGGGCGGGTTGCGTTCAGGCCTAGTTTGGCTGCGAGCTAGATCATGAAGTCCGGCGCCCCGGCGCACACGTTTGTGCCGTTACAACAGGTGCTACAAGCGCGCTGGGGCTTAACTTCCATGTTAAATTCCGACTACCAGAATAAGCGATAAAACCATGTCAGTCAATAAGGTTAAGCATCTACGCCGCTGCCAGAAGGGACTTAAGTTACTTCAGGGCAATACGATGCGCGGATAAGCGCCCAGGATTCAGAGCGGCGCCAGGAGCGACTGCAGGAGCGGCGTGGCGGGTGCGCTACAGAGATCTGCCCACGAACCCCTCTGGATTACCTGCCCCTGCTCCAGCACCACCGCCATTTGAGGGCAGAGGCGCGTGAGCACATCCGCTCGATGGTCCACGGCAATCATGCTGAACCCGATATTCCTGCTCCAAAAGACCAGATCGTCGATCAATTCGCGCACGAGCTGACGATCCAGGCCGACAAACGGCTCGTCGAGAAGGACCAGCGGCGGCCTTCGCGCCAGCATCCTGGCCAAGCCGACGCGCCGTGCCTGTCCACCAGAAATACGTGATGCAGGCGCGTTCCAAAGAGGCGCTAATTTCAGCCGATTCTTGAGGGTGGCGATCCATTCTGCGCGCTCCGGGTCAGCCTGTTCGATCTTGGATAATCCGAATGTGATGTTGTCGCGCACGGAGAGATGCGGGAAAAGGCTCGGCTCTTGCGTTAGATAGCCAATGGATCTGCGATGCAGCGGGAGTGGCGGCGGAAAGAAATGGACGTCGCCGAGATCGATGTAGCCGTCATCGGGATCCTCAATGCCCGCGATGCACGCAAGCACGGTGCTCTTGCCGACGCCCGACGCTCCGAACAATCCCAGCGACTCTCCGGGGCCAAGCTTCAGCGAAAAGCTGACGGTAAAATCACGGCGGCGTTTGGTGAAGTGCGCGTCAAGCATGGCTTCTGCGCTGCGCCAGGACGTGCGCCAGCCACGGCAGCGGCAAGGCGACCGCCAGGAAGATGACGAGCAACGGCATCACTGCCGGCAATCCATAGCTTTGCAAATCGACCCAGAGTTGCACGGGCATGCCGGAGGGATAATATGCGGTAACGACAACCGCGCCGAATTCTCCCACGGCGCGAACCCACGCGATACTCAGGGCCACGGCCAATCCCAGGCGCGCCAGGGGCAGCGTGACGCGGAAAAACACTCTCGTTGGCGTCAGGCCGAGCAAGGCCGCTTGCTTTTGCAGCATGGAAGGAACGGCGTCCAGCGCCGCCACCGCCCCCAACACGTAATATCCCATCGCAACATACACTTGAGTGGCCACGAACGCAGGCGCATTGTTGGTCATTGCGACGCCGTAGTGCTGCAACAACCGGCCAATGCCGCCGAAAGGCCCGAAGGCAAGCGTAAACAGAATTCCAAGGGCAAGCGGAGGCAGCAGAATCGGAACAAGCAGCGCCGCCTGCCATACGAGCCGCTCTTTCGCGCCGCACCGCGCGATGTAAGCCGCCATGGGCGTGCCGAGCACGACGACAATAACCATCGCGATGGCCGTAAGCACCAGCGACACGCGCACCGAGGCCAAAGCAGGTTCCCGCACTTGCGCGCTCCATTGCCACGCGCCAATGCGAGCAAACAGCGCCGACAGCGGGTAAAGCAACGCCAGCGCGAGCAAGGCCGCGCCAGCGCGAGCCATCCAGCGCTGGTTGCCGCTTACGCGCGGAGCGTTGACGCCCGGTCCGGCGGATCGTATTGAAAACGCCGGAAGATCGATTGTGCTTCGCTGCTCTTCAGCCATTGAACGAACTCAGCCGCGCCATTCGGATTCGGGGCGCCGGTGAGCGCCGCCGCGTAATAAATCAGAGGCTCCGGATAATACGTCCTGCCGCCGACGGTGAGCTCCAGCCCAGGATTTTCTTCGCGGCCGTTTTCGGAACTCAGATTGATCTCTTTCGGCAGCGAAATATACGGAAGATCGAAAGGGCCCGGCTGTATTTTATACGCCGAGCAAGCGTCCAATTGGCCGCTCTGCAACCGGGCCAAAAGGGTCGGCTCGCTGAAAATTTGCTGCCGATTCATGACTGGCCCGAGCGTTTTTTCGACCAGATTCGGCTCACGATAAAACTTCGCCGCCAAAGTCATAGTGAAAATGATATTTCGCCCCTGCGGATCGGCGACGGGGTCGGTGCGTCCAAAACGCAGACCAGGTTCTTGCAGAATCTGCCACCAGTTCGCCTTCCCGGCTGCTGCCGCTTTGAACCGCGACGCGAACTGGCTCTTCGGGCTGTAGGCGATCACCATTTCGGTATGCGCGATCGGTTCGGCG
>JASHPG010000098.1 GCA_030038275.1 Candidatus Acidiferrales bacterium
CGCATCAGCATGCCGCTGGTGCTGGCGCAGGTGGCGAAGCATCCGCAAGCAATTTCAGCGGTGATGAAGCTGGGCCAATCGGCAAAAAACGCTGCAACGGAGCTGGCCGGCTTTCTAGACCGCTACGTCGAAAAGCTCGCGGCCGCGGGCACCGATTTGGAAGGCAAAACCGCGTCCGCCAATTCTTGAAAAGAGGCGTTCGCTAAGGCAAATGTCACACACCGCCGCACAAGTTGACTCACCTCAGGCTATAAACATACCCAAGCTGATGCGCGCCGGAGTCTATCGCGGCGAAGGCCGGGTTGTTGTCGAAGAGGTGCCAGTCCCGCAAATTGATTCAGGCGAAGTCCTGTTGCGCATCGCTGCGTGCGGCATTTGCGGCACGGACATCAAGAAAATTCAGCATGGATTCGTGAAGCCGCCGCAAATTCTAGGCCACGAACTGGCTGGCACGGTCGTGGAAGTAGGCGCAGGAGTCACAAAGTTCAAACCCGGCGACCGCGTCGTGAGCTTTCACCACACCCCCTGCGGCGATTGTTTTTACTGCGAGCACAAGCTTTTTTCGCAATGCGCCGGATACAAGAAAACCGGACTGACAGCCGGATTCGATCCCAGCGGCGGGGGCTTCGCGCAATATGTGCGGGCGATGCCTTGGATCGTCGAACGAGGAATGATGGCGCTGCCTGCGGATGTCTCTTTTGAGGAAGCCACTTTTGTCGAGCCGGTGAACACGTCGCTAAAAGCCGTCCGCAAGGCGCGCGTGGCTGCGGGAGAAACTGTGATGGTGATCGGGCAGGGCCCAATCGGAATGCTGGTGGGAATGATCGCAACGCTCGAAGGCGCGAAGGTTTATACCAGCGATCCGCTAGAGCTGCGCCGCGCGGCAAGCGTGCGGTTCGGGGCCGTGGAATCGTTCGATCCGAGAACCATCGGCTTGATGGCCGAAATGCGCAGGCGCACGGATGGCCGCGGCGCAGATGCCGTGATCCTCGCGGCGCCAAATCCGCCCCTCGTTCAAGAGGCGCTGGCGATCTCGCGGCCTGGCGGGCGCGTGCTACTCTTCGCGCACAACGATCCCGTGCTGCAACTGACTTTTCCCGCCGCGGCTATCGGCGTGGAAGAGCGCGAAATTTTGGGCAGCTACAGCGCGTCTGTTGATGATCAGGCTGAATCCGCCGCGCTCGTTTTCTCGCGCCGCTTGCCCGTTCGCGAAACCGTTTCGCACCGATTTCCGCTGGAGCGCATCTCCGAGGCTCTGGACTTGGCGGCGCATCCGAAGGGCGATACCCTAAAGATACTCATAACCCACCAATGAGTCAGCCATCCATACACGAAGCAGGCTTGCCGGGACGCGCGACGGTTGTGCCCGATCGCGTGCCTGGAAATATGAGAGCAGCCATCCTCCATGGGCGCGAAGATGTGAAAGTCGAACGCGTTGAAGTTCCGAAGCTTGGGGAAGACGATGTTCTGGTGCGCGTGCATGTGGCGCTCACGTGCGGCACGGATCTGAAAGTCTGGAAACAGGGTTTTCACGAGCGCATGATCAAGCCGCCTGCGCTATTCGGCCACGAATTGGCGGGCGTGATCGTGGAAACGGGGAGCGCTGTGGACGGCGGCGTTCGTACGGGAATGCGCGTGGTACCGTCGAATTCCGCGCCGTGCGAAACGTGCTTCTATTGCCGGAAGGACCAGCCGAACCTTTGCGAAGACCTGCTTTTCAATAACGGCGCGTACGCCGAATACATTCGCATTCCAGGCCGCATTGTCCGTCGAAATATGCTCGAAATTCCCGATAACGTTTCATTTCAGGACGCGGCTCTGGTAGAGCCGCTGGCGTGCGTCCTGCGCGGCATCCACGAGACGGGCATCCGGTCCGGCGAAACCGTTGTGGTGATCGGCTGCGGCCCGATCGGCCTCGGGTTCATTCGCATGCTTTCGGTTCGAGGCACGCGCGTGATAGCCGTCGGCAAGCGGCCGAGCCAGATGCGTGCGGCCGAACGGCTTGGCGCGATTGCTACCTTCGACGTGGCGGAAATCGAGAATCTGGTGGCTCAAGTGAAGCAGTTGACCGAAGGTGGGCGCGGCGCCGATGCGGTGATCGAAGCGGTCGGCCGTGCCGAAACGTGGCAATGGGCGCTCGCCATGGTGCGCAAAGGCGGGGCCGTGCAGCTTTTTGGCGGGTGCCCGCGCGGCACAGAGGTGAAGATCGATCCCTCGGTTTTGCACTATTCCGAGGTGGCGATCAAATCGAGCTTCCATCACACGCCCCGCTTCATTCGCGAGGCGCTGGACGCCATCGTGCGCGGCGAAGTCCGCGCCGCCGATTTCGTGACCGGGGAAGCGCCATTGTCCGAGCTGCCGGCCGTCTTCCAGCAAATGAAGAATCGCAACGGCGAACTGAAGACGGCGATCATTCCCTGATGGACCCCTCGGCTGGGATAGAGCCTGCGGAGCGGCGGCTTCGCGTCCGCCAGATCGACACACCCTGTCGATCTAAATCACGTCTAAGTTGCTGAAAACAAAAGGTCGGGTGCCGTTCAGATCGACACAAAATTGAAGCTGCTCCGAATCGACTGTGTTACCTACTCCTGAACTCGAGATCGCGCGGAATTTGCCGGCAGAAGGCTGCGGCTCGGATGAAGCGCAGCGCTACACGCGCTGGCTGGCGACGCATCATTACGAGAATTTTAATGTGGTGTCTTGGCTTCTGCCGCGCGAGCTGCACCAGCACTTTTACAACGTGTACGCGTATTGCCGCTGGTCAGACGATTTGGGAGATGAAGTTCCGGACCACACCCGCGCGCTTGAATTGCTCGATGCGTGGGAGCAAGAGTTGCGGCTGATTTACGAACCGGGGCGAGCGCCGCTGCATCCGGTGCTCATCGCTCTACGCGAGACGATTCGGGAGAAAGAGATTCCCGTTCAGCCCTTTGCGGATTTGCTGCGCGCTTTTCGCCAGGATCAAACGGTTTCTCGCTACGCCACATGGGACGACGTGCTGGATTATTGCGTGTATTCGGCCAATCCCGTTGGGCGATTGGTGTTGTACGTTTGCGGCTACCGCGACGAAGAGCGGCAGTGGCTTTCGGATTACACCTGCACGGCGCTGCAACTGGCGAATTTCTGGCAAGACGTCTCGCGCGACCTGGAGAAGGGCCGCATTTACATTCCGATTGAGGCGCTCGCCAAACATGGTCTTACGGAGCGTGAAATCGTCGAGCGACGCTTCGACCAGCGGTACGTCGGCCTGATGAAAGAATCGATCGCGCGCGCGCGCGAATTATTCCGAGCTGGACTGCCGTTAGCGGGGATGGTGGATTCCACCCTGCGCGTGGATATTGAGCTCTTCAGCCGCGGCGGAATGTCGATTCTCGACGCAATCGAGAAGTCCGGATACAACACACTGCAAGATCGCCCCGCGCTGTCGAAGGCCACGAAACTGCGGTTGGTTACCGGCGCACTGGTTGCGAAGACATTTTCACGGAAGCAGGACGGAATCACTCAATCTTCACAAGCGGATGAGCAGGCTATGTTATTGACCTCGAAGCCGCAAATTGCCGATCCGTCTTCCGTTGCGGATTCGTATGCCGAGTGCAACCGGATCGCGCGGGCGGCGCACAGCAGCTTTTACCTGGCGTTCTATGGGCTGCGGCGCGAGAAACGCAATGCGCTCTGCGCGCTGTACGCGTTCATGCGGCTGGTCGATAACGTATCGGACGAGCCGGGCGACCTGGAATCGAAGCGCCGGGGACTGGCGCGTTGGCGCGGTTGGCTCGACGAAGCGTGTGCCGGACAGACTGGCAACCATGCGATCCTGCCTGCGCTGGCGGATACGATGACAAGGTTCAACATCCCCACGCGGTATTTTCACGACTTGATCCTTGGCGCGGAGATGGACTTGACGATCACGCGCTACGCTACATTCGACGGGCTTTCGGAATATTGCTACCGCGTGGCGGGAACGGTCGGACTTACGTGCCTGCACGTATTCGGCTTCTGCGATCCGCACGCGCCCGATCTAGCTGAACGCTTGGGGCTGGCATTTCAGATGACCAACATCATTCGCGATGTTCGCGGCGATTACGAAATGGGCCGCGTTTACCTGCCGGAAGAGGATTTGGCGAAGTTTGGACTGCGCGACGACGATTTGCGCGGGCCCATGAACCCGCAGCTTCGAAATCTGTTGGAATTCGAGGCCGACCGCGCGTGGCGATTGTATCAGGAGGGTGCCCCGTTGGTGCACCAGGTGGATGCCGATAGCCGGGCGACGCTTCGGGCCTTAGTCTGCACGTACAGCACCTTGCTGGCGCGAATTGAAGAACACGATTTCGATGTATTCTCCGGGCGCATTTCGCTCTCTGGCGCCGAAAAACTGCAATACCTGCTGACGGCAGGCATGAGCAATTGGTGGAAAAAGGATGCCCTCGCAAAGCGTTCTAGTGATCGGCGGCGGACTGGCGGGCCTGTCGTCCGCCGTCGTGCTGGCTGACGCGGGCCTCCAGGTCCGCTTGTTCGAGAAGCGCCCGCATCTGGGCGGACGCGCCACGTCGTACACGCTACCGGACGGCAGCGAAGTCGATAATTGCCAGCATGTTACGCTGGGCTGCTGCACTAATCTTGCGGACTTTTACCGGCGCGCCGGGGCGGAGGCGAAAATCCGGTTCTACGATCGGCTCTACTTTGTGGACCGGCAGGGCCGACGATCGACAATCGAGGCTTCGGCGCTGCCGCCGCCGCTGCACATGGCGCCTTCGTTCCTATTTTTTAGCGCGCTAACGGTGGCGGATAAGCGCTCCATTGCAAGGGCGTTGCTAGCGATCGCGCGCGGGGGCGGGTCGCCACCGAACGTTAACGACATTTCGATGCTCGATTGGCTCCGCCGGATGAAGCAGACGCCGGGAGCCATCGAGCGATTTTGGCGCGTGGTGCTGGTCAGCGCCCTCGACGAGGAACTGGACCGCACGGACGCACGCTATGGAATCGACGTTTTTTGGAAGTCATTTCTGGGCAGCCGGGGTGGATATCGCGTGGGAATTCCATCGGTTCCGCTTGCGGATTTATATGACGGATGCCGAGGGGCAATTGTGCGGCGGGGCGGGGAAGTGAAGCTGCGCTCGGGGGTACGCGAGATTAGGCTGTGCGATGGCCGCTTCGAGTGCGTTGTGATGGAGGATGGCTCGGAACTGGCCGCCGATCTTTGCATAGTGGCAGTTCCTCACGAGCAGTTGCTGGGCATGGTGCCGCGGGAACTGAGCGGCGCGGGCGGGTCCCTGCAGGGACTGCGTAAAATTCGCACAGCGCCGATTACAGGGGTGCATTTCTGGTTCGATCGTCAGGTAATGACCGAACCCTTTCTGACGCTGCTGGATCACACGACTCAGTGGGTTTTCAATAAAACAATGTTGTATGGATGTGAATCAAACGGCAACGGCGCCGCATCCCAACTGAGAGAACGCGGCCGCACGCAGTACTTGCAATTGGTGATCAGTGCCTCGTATGATTTGGTATCCCGATCCAGACAAGAAGTTATCGACCTGTGCCGCCGGGAACTGCAGGATGTGCTGCCGACCACTCGCGACGCCAAGCTTGAGAAAGCCACGGTGATCAAGGAAGTTCACGCGACCTTTTCTCCCGAACCGGGAGTGGACCGGTGGCGACCCGCGCAGGATATTGACGTGAAGAACCTCTACTTGGCCGGCGATTGGACGCGCACCGGCTGGCCCGCCACGATGGAAGGCGCCGTCCGCAGCGGCTATTTGGCGGCGGAAGCTGTGCTAGCTGGAGTGGGACGGCCGCAAAAGTTTTTGCAACCGGACTTGCCATCCGAAGGTCTTTCAAAGCACTGGGCTCATCGAGCAGTGGCTTCCAGGCCTTGAACGAGCTCAATCAGACAGTGAGACCGGCGGCAGAACAGAGGAAACCGCACGGCAGCGAACCAGCAAGGCAAACGTGTACCGGGAAATGACCGACAGTTTCCCAGGAGGCATCGATGGAGCGGAAGTATAGACAAAGGGGGTAC
This sequence comes from Candidatus Acidiferrales bacterium, assembly GCA_030038275.1. Classification (GTDB taxonomy): domain Bacteria; phylum Acidobacteriota; class Terriglobia; order Acidiferrales; family UBA7541; genus Palsa-295. The sequence goes on from JASHPG010000098.1 coordinate 6,020, forward strand.
CACGACCGGGATTCCGAGGAGAAGAAGCGGAACCGGACGGACCGTCCCAACGAGCAACAGCCGCGCCCGAAGCAAGATTTGCTGGGGCCGCGGACGCCGCGAATGGTCGGCACAGTGATGAGGGCGCGCTGCTCGAATTGCGGCGCGGTTCTGGCGCCGGGCTTCGATCCCAACGGACAGTGCCCGCGGTGCCACGCCGAGATGCATTGCTGCAAGCAGTGCGTGCATTTCGATACGGGCAAGCAGTTCGAATGCACGCAGCCGGTTGCCGAGCGCATCACGAAAAAAGACGCGAAGAACAACTGCTCGTTTTTCGAATTTCGTATGACGGTTGAGAAGGACACGTCGCCGGTCACTTACGCGGCTCCGAAAGCGCCGGTCACCGCAGTTAGCGTTTCTCCCGCCCGGCCCGGCGATGCGCGACAAGCCTTCGAGAACCTCTTCAAGAAGTAGCTAATTCAAGACAACGAACCTTAGGAGCGCGCCGATACCGCGTACGAGTGCGCCTGCTCGGCTTGCGAATCGAGGTTTCCATGCATGGCAGACTTCGCTCCGGACGCGCACGGGGCCGACCGCGTGGAGTGCGGCATCGTGCTGCCGCTTTGAACGGCGCTCCCTTAGAGGCGGAAACACGATCAACCCACTGCGGCGGGAACTTGGCCCCAGATGTGCTACGAACGCTTGGTCTGCAAGCGGTGATACCCGAGTTCCTTGCGCGTTTCATCGAGGCGCTTGCCGGCGCGCACAGCCTTGCGGATGACTTCTTCCTTCGCAAAGACCTCTTCAGCGGCTTCGAGGACTTCTAATTCGTGCTGGCGCGGAATGACCACCACGCCGTCGGCATCGCCGCGCAGAATGTCCCCCGGCGTCACGCGCGCATCGCCGATGTTGACGACCACATCGGTGCTTTCGAGCTGGACGCGGTCTTTGCCAGTGCGCATCGAATAGCTGCGGCTAAAGACGGGATAGCCGAGTTCGCGACAGAGCGCCGTATCGCGGCAAGCGCCGTCGATCACCGTGCCGGCGATTGCGCGCCGATACGCGACTTCGGTGAGAATGTCCCCCCAGACGGTGGCATTCTCGCGGCCCCCGTTATCGATCGCGATGGCGTAGCCAGGCGGAACATCGTCGATGAATTCGCCCACCGTTCCGGCGGGTTTGCCGGCAGTAACGTAAAGCAGAGTGAACGCACGTCCAGTAAGGCGGAATCGTGGATCGCGTGGTTTGATGCCGAGACATTGGCCGGCGATGCCGAGGCGGTCGAGCGCGTCGCTGATGTTGGATGTGTCGAGCCTGCTGGCGCGTTCAACGGCGGAGTCTCGATCGGGCAAGGGAACCGTCCTCGTTCCTGTCTAGCGGCGTAGCATATTCTCGTAATTCGCGCCCATCACTTTCGTGATCGGCTCACCATCAAGTAGTGCCTGGGCCATGGCTGCTTCGCGGGCTGCAATGTCCTCGGCGATTGGCAAAACTCGGCCGATTTCTTCCGATGCAATAAACACGACGCCGCTGGAGTCCGCGATGGCATAGTCGCCCGCCTTCACGTTCACGTCGCCGACTGTGATCGGCTCGTTGTTCGCCAATTCGACGATGCGGCCACGCGCCGTGGAAGGAGTCGCATTGCGTCCAAAGACCGGATAATCAGCTTCGCGCGCCTCGTCCACGTCACGCACCGGGCCTTCGGCGATCGTTCCGGCGATGCCGCGAAGTTTGGCGCCGCGCGAGAGAATACCGCCCCAAGCCGCGGCGTTCAGTCCGCTGCGCTGTTCGACGACGATGATGTCACCACGTTGCGCTGATTCGATCGCCGTGGTGCCGATGTGTCGAGGGACACCGGGCGGCGGCTCTCCCACGCCGAGGCGGATCGTCAAAACTTTCCCGGCGATGCGGCGCGCACAGGTGAGCGGAACGAGCCCCGTGACAGCGCCTTTGAGACCAAGTTTATCGAGCGCGTCCGATACGGCGCAGGAATCGAGGTGATTTAGGCGCCCGACGGTATCTGCTGCCAATGGTTCCGTCATCGCGCGCTCCGGCTTTTCGTCGGCCAAAAGTTCATTGCCAATACACGAAGCCCATGGCGTTACCCGTGCCGGCTTCGGTGCGGTAGCAGGGAACGTAATCGACGAGCGTCATTTTCTTGCCGAGAGAGTTCATTCCGCTCGAAACAGGCAGCCAATTGCGGATTTCGCATGTGTTGCCGAGCAGGTAGCTTTCCGGAATCGCGCCGAGCGCTTTTTCATCGCGCTCCTGCATGCCTTTGATGACGCGGCGGTCGAGGTCTTCGTCGATGACAAAGTGCGTAAGGCCACCGGAGCAAAATACCGCAACTTTGGCGCCCTCTTTCCAGCTTTCAATGGCCTTCACCAGCGCGGGGCCGAACTTCAGGCAGCGGGCAATTTTCGGTTTGTTGTCCGGAATGCCGGCATTCAAAAAAAACGGAACGCTCGGTGGGGGATTATCGACCATAATGCGGCGATAAAGAAAGCCGAACGCGTGCGGGATGCCGTGGGCGTGGCCATCCACTTTGGGCAGCCGTGCGGATTCGGAGACGTCGAACTCCTGGTCGATTAGCGCGGTGACGAGATGCTTCGCGAGATCGGGCGAGCCGGGATATTCCGCGCCGCTGGGAGGGCAGTGTCCGATTTCAGCGATCGCGATTCCCGGGGGCCATTTAGCTTTCACTTCTTCGCTCTCGGGAATGTTTTCGATTTTCTCGCCGGCATAGACGAGCATCGCGGGCGTGTTCTCGTCACTGAAAAGTTCGCGCTGATCGTTGCCGACGATCACCACCGCGTCGGGCTTTGCTTCGGCGAACTTCGCGGCGAGCTTGTCCAGCGCGCGCTGGCAGGCGTCGAAGCGCTTCTGCTTCTCAGCAGGAGTAATCGTCTCCGCGAAACCGGGCTGGCGCGCGGCGAGCAACTTCTGGAAATCGAACATTTCGCCGCGATAAAAGTGGCGTGGATTCTTGCGGTCGGCATCGCCGCGCAGGTGCCACTGATCGGGCGGAGTGGAAAGCATAGGCCCGTGCGAAGAGCCAACGCCGAGAACGACCTTTGCCATGCGATCCTCCGTCTTCCGCGTGGGCGGACAAAATTAGCCCCAGACGCGCCGCGCCGTATCGGCGACGAGCCGCATCTTGGCCCATTGCTCTTCCTCGGACAGCGCGTTTCCATCCAAGACTGAAGCGAAGCCGCATTGCGGGCTGAGCGCGAGATTCTCGAGAGGGAAAAACTTGGCCGCTTCGTGGATGCGCTGGACCACGTCGTCCTGTTTCTCCAGTTGCGCGATTTTTGAGCTAATCAGTCCGAGCACGACCACTTTATCGCGCGGCACGAAGCGCAGCGGCTCGAACGTGCCGGAGCGCGGGTCATCGTATTCGAGCAGGAAGCGATCTACGTCGAGAGTGCCGAATAATTTCTCCGCGACGGCATCGTAGCCGCCTTCGGCGTACCAATGGCTGCGCGCGTTGCCGCGGCAAAGGTGGATCGCCAGAGTGACGCCCGGTTTGCGCGCCGCTTTCAGGCACGCGTTATCGGCTTTCACTGCTTCGCTGAGAGCCCCTTCGGGATCGGTGCGCATATTCTCGCGTATCCAATCGCGCCACTTAGGATCCATGTAATAGCTGTAGCGTGGCGCGTCGATCTGAATGTAGTTCACGCCTTCCGATGCAAGGCGCACCATCTCACCTTTAATGATTTCGACGATGTCCCAGAGCAGAGCGGAGTGGTCCTTGTAAACCTTGTCCGTGATGCCAAATTTGAAAGCGATGGAGGGAAATTGCGTGGCGCTGGGAAGCGTCATTTTGATATCGCCGAGGCTGTGCTGCTTCATGAACGGCAGTTCATGGCCAGTCAGCCGGCGCGCCACGCGCAGTTTTTCCGTGATGATGCCGCGAACCGGTCCCTGCATGCGCTGGCCAGGCTGCTGGCCGGACCAAGTGCGCGCAATTCCCTCGCCGAAATTGAATCCCTCGACGGCTTCCGTGAAGTCGCCCATGAAGTTGCTGCGCCGGAATTCACCATCAGTAAAGATGTCAAAGCCGAGTTCTTTTTGCTTGGCGAGGACGCGGAGGATCGATTGGTCTTCGATCTCACGCAGGCGCTTCGGGTCCGGCGGACCGGCCAACCGAGCTTCGCGGAGTTCCGCCGGTCTTAGGAAGCTGCCGACGTGATCCGCCCTATAGGGAATGGTCATTCTGTTGGTCGCCTCGTCCTTTCGGGTCTCAGTTTGTTACGGCTACGCGGCCTTTGCGCCGACATCCAAACGGAACACTTTCTTCGCGTTGTCTTCGTAAATCGTTTTCTTGTCCGCGGCGCTCAGCCAGTTGAAGCCGTCAATATATGACTTGATGTCGTCCATCCACCTGCCGGTTTCGGGATTTTTCGCCGTGCCCACGCCAGGCCGTTCGGTGCCAAAGAGGCAGCGGTCCGCGCCAACCGTTTTGATGAGCAGTTCACCTGCGATCGGCGTATAGAGAACCGTGTCGAAATAAAGCTTGCGGAGGCTTTCCATGAATCCTCCGTGGCCACCAGTCGGACCCGCTGTCAGCGAGTTCGCGCGCCGCAAACTCGGAGCGATAAAGCGACCAGCGTGGTATGGCACTGCGCCGCCTCCATGCGAGCAGACCATCTTCAGCTTTGGAAAATCCTGAAACACACGCGAGTTGACCAGCGATATCACCGAAATCGTTTCTTCGTTGAGGAAATGAAGCGAATAACTGTGGCGCTGCGAGCGGCAGCCCGCGCCGTGAATGTAACCAGGCACATCGAGCTCGACCAGCTTTTCGTACAGCGGGTACCAGAATTCGTCGCCCATTCCAGGCGTGTCGTAGTTGGTGGCTTCGCTGGGATCGGGATTGATGAGGCAGCCGACAAACCCGAACTCCTTTACGCAGCGCTCCAGTTCCGCCACACAATTCTTAGGGCTAACGCCTGGCGCTTGGGGCAAGCCGCAAATGCCGCGAAAAACATTTGGGAATAAGCGGCATTGCTGTGCGATCAGGTTGTTACATTCCTCGATGAACCAATGCGAGACTTTGGCTGGCTTTTCCGCGTGCATCATTTGGAAAGGGCGCGGCGAGAGCATCTGCATGTCCGTGCCGACTTCTTTCAACAGATCCAAATGTGATTTCCCGGTGCCAAATGTGGGCTTGGTTAGGAACGCAGTCATTTCGTCGTCGCTGATCTCCACCTTGCCGCGGCCATGCGAGCCGCGATGCGACAGGATGTTGGCCTTGTAAACGTAGAGCGAATCCGGAGCGGTGAGATGCCCGTGAACGTCGATGACCATTGGCCGTCCTCCCTCTGGGCGCAGGTTTGAAGCCCGGTGAACCTGAAGCCGAACGTAGCGCGCTTCGGCACTTTACCCTAACAAGCGCGAAGAGCAACCTCTGTACATAGACCCGTGGCCGGGCCAATGTCAATGTATTCAATCAAATACATTTGAGGCGCAAAGTGCGCTTTGCGAGAACTCGTTATTGTGTTCTACTCGCCATTTCGAAGCAGTTTTTCCGCAGATGCCTGCATGTAGGTGAATTCTGCGGGCACCTGGGGGTTTCCCCACGTTGCAAGCCGCCCGCGACTTATGACTATAATGGGAAAGCAGGCCTGATCGGCGAACCTCTCAGCCGGAGGCATATCGGATGCCCTCTCAGGTGAGGGTTAAAGCTTCTCAAACCGGAACTCCCAACGCGCCCCTGCGCGATGGGGTGGAAACGGACACATCGAAATACCACGGGCTCAGTCGCGACACCTTGGTGCGGCTGTATCGCACTATGTTCCTGGCACGACGGCTCGATGACCGCGAGATCCAGCTTAAGCGGCAGAATCGTACCTATTTCCAGATTAGCGGGGCCGGCCATGAAGCTGTGCAGGCAGCCGCAGGGTTGCTGCTCAAGCCCGGCTACGACTGGTTTTTCCCCTACTACCGCGACCGGACGCTGATGCTGATGCTCGGCGTGACGCCCTACGACATGCTTCTCCAGGCTGTTGGCGCGGTGGACGACCCATCGTCTGGCGGGCGGCAAATGCCTTCGCATTGGGGCAGCAAGCAACTAAACATTGTGGCCAGCGCCTCAGCCACGGGAATGCAATTCCTCCACGCGGTCGGCTCAGCGGAGGCCTCGCGCTATTACGAGCACCATCCAAAGGCATTCGATCGGGCGCGCAATGCGCCTCTCGGCGAGTCTGTCTCCTGGCAATGCGATGAAATCGCCTATGTTTCGGGTGGTGACGGTTCGACCAGCGAGGGAGAGTTCTACGAGGCTATCAACGCGGCATCGCTGCGTAAATTGCCGGTGTTATTTTTGATTGAAGACAACGGCTATGCCATTTCCGTTCCAGTGGAGGCGCAGACGCCCAGCGGCAGCATTTCCAAGTTGCTGGCCGGCTACCCCGACCTGCACGTCGAAGAATGCGACGGCACCAACCCGCTGGCGAGCTATGAGATTCTCAGCCGCGCGGTTGCATATTGCCGCGAGAGGCGCGGGCCGACTCTGGTTCACGCCCACGTGACCCGCCCCTACTCGCATTCACTTTCTGATGACGAAAAACTTTACAAGCCGCCACCGTACCGCGAAGCCGAAGCGCACCGCGATCCGCTGCCGAAATTCGGGCTTTTCCTGGTGCGCGAGGGCATTCTCGATGGTGCGGAGATGGAGGCCATCGAAGCGGAAGTTGAGCGCGAAATTCTGGATGCAACGGACCGTGCGTTAGCGGCCGAAGTGCCGGAGACGGACTCGATTTTCGCACATGTGTATTCGCCGCAAATCGATCCTGCGGACAGCCAGTTTGAATCGTTACCGGTGCCCTCGGGGCAGCCGAAGACAATGGTCGAAAGCGTGGTCGCCACGCTCGCCGACGAGATGGAACGCGACGAACGCCTCGTGGTTTTCGGCGAAGACGTGGCGGATTGCACGCGGGAAGATCATCTGGCCCAGGTGAAAGGGAAGGGCGGCGTCTTCAAGGCTACTGCTGGCTTGCAGCGCCGCTACGGCTCGGAGCGCATATTCAATTCACCGATCGCGGAGGCGGGGATCATCGGACGGGCCATCGGCATGGCGGTGCGCGGCTTGAAGCCGGTGGTCGAAATCCAGTTTTTCGACTACATCTGGCCCGCCATGATGCAGCTGCGGAACGAGCTGGCGACGATTCGATGGCGTTCGGCGGGGCATTTCCATGCGCCAGTGATCGTGCGAGTGGCGATCGGCGGGTACCTGGGTGGCGGCGCGATTTATCACAGCCAATCGGGCGAAGTGGTTTTCACGCATGTGCCGGGATTGCGCGTAGTTATGCCGTCAACCGCGGAAGATGTTTGCGGGCTGCTCAGGACAGCGATCCGATCGGACGATCCGGTGATGTTTCTGGAGCACAAGCACTTGTACCGGCAGCCGTACAATCGAGCGGTTTATCCTGGGCCGGATTTCACGATTCCGTTTGGCAAGGCGCGGGTGGCGCGCGAAGGCAAGGACGTCAGCATCATCACGTACGGCGCGCTCGTTCATCGCGCGGAATTGGCCGCCAACGAACTGGCGCACGAGGGTGTCTCGGCTGAGGTGCTCGATCTGCGCTCGTTGAGCCCGTACGATTGGGATGCGATTGCTGTCAGCGTGACGAAGACCAGCCGGGCAATAGTCGCCTACGAAGATTGGCGGGCGTGGGGTTACGGCGCGGAAATCGCGGCCCGCATTAGCGAAGAACTCTTTGACCATCTCGATGCGCCGGTGCAGCGCGTGGCGGCTACGGATACATTCTGCGCCTACAGCCCGGTGCTGGAAGACGCCATCCTGCCACAGAAGAGCGACATCGTGCGCGTGGCGCGAGAGCTTTGCAGGTATTAACGAAACTTTTTCGGCCCTCGATTCGTACCTTCAAGTGAGAGCGGGGAATCCGCTCTGGACGGGAGGTTTATAGCCATGGTTTGCGGCCAATGCCAGAGGGAAATCGCTGACTATTCCAACTTTTGCTACTTCTGTGGCGACCGCCAGCATGGCGCGCCAGTTGGAGCGCCGCGCGCGTCTCGCAGGCTGATGCGTTCGGTGGTGGACTGCAAAATCGCTGGCGTGTGCGGAGGCATAGCGGAATACCTGGAGATCGATTCCACGCTGGTGCGTTTGATCTGGGTCTTGCTGGTATTGATGCCGCTCCCCGTTGTCCCTGCGGTGATCGGCTATTTCGTTGCGTGGATCATCGTGCCGCAGGCACCGTTGCCTGTGACCGCAACGCCGCCGCCGCACGAGCCTAATTCGCACTCCGCCGCCTGATCGCGCCACCTCGATACGACTTTGCCGCTTTAGGGCAGAGCCTGCCAGCCGTTAAGGTGACAGGTCGATACGTACGGCCTTGCTTTTACTCCGGCTGCATCTGCGCCTTGACCGGGGCAGTGTCTGTGCCACGATTCTGCGTGAGAGGTCGCTCTTGCGTGTCTCGGCCAGTCTATCTACTATGATTTGATCCTTGTTGGGTCCACACCGGACAGGAAGTGGGGTATTTCTGCCTCGATGTGTTTTGACCTGTTGAAGAGATGACCGAGAAACCCGAAACAACTGAAAAGACGGCGAAAACCGAGCGCCGCCAGTTCCGCGCCATCAAAGGCTCGCGCGATATTCTGCCGCCCGACTCTGCGCTATGGAATTGGTTCGAGCACTCCGCCCGCGAGGTCTTCGAGTCCTACAATTTCCGCGAAATTCGCCCCCCCATTTTCGAGGAGACATCACTCTTTGCTCGATCTATTGGTACAGACACAGATGTGGTGGCGAAGGAAATGTATTCGTTCGAGGATCACGACCACGCGGACCTTGCGCGCCTACGCTCAGGGCTGCTCCTTTGGGAAGAGTGGTGGGGAGCGGAGGCGATCAGTCGATCGCTCGGTGATCTTGTGGCGTTCCTCGCCGCTTCAGGTCGGCTGTACGAGTCAGGTAAGGTACCTCGGACCGACGACAACCGCTGGGCGCTGGACCGCCTGTCTGAACTGGTTGAGGAGATATCGCCGCAGTCGGAAAAGCTCGTGGAGTGGGACAGCTTTCGAGGTAGCACGTCTGAGATGCACGCGGCGCGGCAAGCCTTAGAGAATGGCCTCAAGAACATCGAGAAGGTAGTCTCGGACATAATGTACGCACTGCACGCTGTGAGTCTCGGCGATCAAGTCACACTGCGGCCTGAGGCGACAGCGAGCGTATGCCGCGCGTACATCGAGCACGGGATGCAGACGCTGCCGGGGAATCAGAAGCTGTACTACGTCGGACCGATGTTTCGCCGCGAGCGGCCGCAAAAGGGACGCTACCGGCAGTTCTATCAGGTCGGGGCGGAAGTGTTGGGCACGTCCGATGCGCCGGCGAGCGATGCGGAAGTGCTCGAAATGCTGCTGACGTTTTTCAATCGCGTCGGGCTAACGAACATCAAGCTGTACCTCAATTCCATCGGTCACAATGCCGAAAATTGCCGCCGCGGATACGTCGAACTGCTGCGCGCCGAACTGCGCAAGGTGAAGGATCAGCTCAAGGAAGACTCGCAGCGGCGCATCGAGACCAATCCGCTGCGCGTACTCGACTCAAAACTGCCGGAAGAGCAGCCGGTGATCGAGAAATTGCCGCGCATCTCCGAGCATCTGTGCGACGCGTGCCGCGAGCACTTCACCAAGCTGAAAGACGAACTCGCGCTGCGCGGCATCGGCTACGAAGAAAATTGGCGGCTCGTTCGCGGCCTCGACTATTACACGCGAACCACATTCGAAGTGACGGCCGCGGGCCTGGGTTCGCAAAACGCGGTTTGCGGCGGTGGCCGCTACGATGGGCTGGTCGAACTCCTCGGCGGGTCGGCGGGTCTCAAGGGCATTGGTTTCGCGATTGGCACCGATCGCGCGATTCTGTCGATTCAGGAAAGTGGCAATTTGCCGAAGCTACCGGGCCTGGCCGTGTTCATCGCTTGGATGGGCGCGAAAGCGTACGCTCCTGCTGTGGCCATCGCTAAAAAGCTGCGCGAGCGGGGCTTTGCTATCGAATTGCCACCCGAGGAGATGAAATTCAGAAAATCGCTCGGCTTAGCTGATAAGCTCGGCGCGCGTTATGCGCTGATCATCGGCGAGGACGAGGCTGCCTCTGGCACGTTCACGCTGAAGCGCCTCTCCGATGGCCAGCAGGATAAGCTCGACGAGTCCGCTCTGCTCAGACGTCTCGAATCCGAACTCCGAGGTCAGGATGCTCGATAGCCTGGGAAATTTGAAGCGAACGAATTACTGCGGTGCGCTACGTGCCTCGGACGCTGACAAAGACGTGGTGCTGATGGGCTGGGTGCACCGGCGGCGAAACCTCGGGCAATTGATCTTTATAGATTTACGCGACCGCGCCGGAATCGCGCAGATCGTCTTCAACAAGGAGCAAAATCCAGAGGCGCACGCGAAGGCCGAGGAACTCCGCTCGGAATTTGTCGTTGCCGTCGAGGGCCGTGTGGTGCGGCGGCAGAAGGCGAATCCCGAAATTCCCAGCGGCGAAGTGGAAGTGATCGCGTCGCGCCTGCACATTCTAAACAATTCGAAGACGCCGGCGTTTCCCATTGAAGATGAAGTCACTGCAATGGAAGAAACGCGCTTGCGCTACCGCTATCTTGATTTGCGGCGTCCGCGGCTGCATTCGAATATCGAGCTGCGCCACAAGATCGTGTTCGAGATTCGCAAGACGCTCGACGACCTCGGCTTCTTCGAAATCGAGACGCCGTTTCTAACGCGGTCCACTCCCGAAGGCGCGCGCGATTACCTGGTGCCAAGCCGCGTGCATCACGGGCAGTTCTATGCGCTGCCGCAATCACCACAGATCTTCAAGCAGATTCTGATGATCTCAGGTATGGACCGCTATTTTCAGATCGTCCGCTGCTTCCGCGACGAAGATTTACGCGCTGACCGCCAGCCGGAATTCACGCAGCTCGATTTGGAAATGTCGTTCCCCCGCCAGCAAGATATTTTCGAGGTGATCGAGAAAGTGATGGAGCGCTGCTGCGCCGTGGCTGGCGTGACGGCGAAAGGCCCATTCCGGCATCTGGATTACAAAGAAGCGATGCAACGCTATGGATCGGACAAACCCGACCTGCGCTTCAGTATAGAATTGCACAACGTGACGGAATTCTTCAAGCCGGCGCGCGAGGCGCTGCGCTTTGAAGGTAACGTGCAGGCATTGGTAGCGCCCGGCGCGGCCTCATGGTCGCGCAAGCAGCTAGAAGAGCTTTCGGAATTCGCGAAATCCGCGGGCGCACGCGGTGTTTACATCGTAAAAGTGACAGCGGAAGGTGCATCGTCGCCGCTCGAGAGAAATCTTGGCTCGGACGGGCTAAAGAAGCTCGTCGCTGCGGTAGATGCCAAGCCGGGTGACCTGATTGTTGCCGCAGCCGCAAAAGAGCAAGTGCAGCATAGCGACACGTCGCTGCACGTGGGCGGGCAGATTCGTCTCTATTTGGGCGACAAGCTTAATTTGATTGATCGCCGTAAATGGGAATTTTTGTGGGTCACCGGTTTCGCGCTTTTCGAATGGAGCGAAACGGAAAAGCAGTGGGTGAGCGCCCAGCATCCGTTTACCGGCATCGTCGAGGAAGACGTCGACAAGCTCGAAACCGCGCCGTGGGAGTGCCGCTCGAAGGGCTACGACCTAGTGCTGAATGGCAACGAGCTCGGCTCGGGCAGCATTCGAATTCACCGGCAGGACGTCCAAGCACGTCTTTTTAAGGCGCTGGGGCTTTCCGACGAGCAGGCACGGCACCGCTTCGGATTTTTTCTCGACGCCCTGACGTACGGCACGCCGCCGCACGGCGGCATTGCGCTCGGTATTGACCGCGTCGCGATGCTGCTGGCGAAAGAAAAATCCCTGCGCGATGTGATCGCGTTTCCGAAGACGACCGCTGCTCAGGATTTGATGGCGGAATCGCCGTCGGACGTCGACCCCGTGCAGCTCGATGAATTGGGCATAGCGGTGAAGGATGCAGCGAAATGATTTTTCCGCGGCGGCTTCGATTCAGGTGCTCCTACTGCCGAACCGTTTTTGCACGATCCCTCTCGGTTGTGCGGCTCGGGCCGGGAAACCGGCGCTGCAGGAAATGTGGCCGAGAATTTGCGGATGGATCGATCGAGTGGCCAGCAGCTACGGGAGATCAAAAGAAAGAATACCTGTTTCCGGAGGTATTCTGGCCATATCTTGTCATCGGATTAGCGGCAGAGGCGACATTAGGCCTAGGAGAACTGCCGAACTGTCACGACGTTTTTCTCGTCGCCGTGTGTGGCGACGCGATCATCGTTGTTCCTGCAATTGCTTACTGGATCCGCTGCGTGCGAGAGATAAAAATGTCAGATGATCGTTACCAGCGGCGCATTCTCGCAGATGCCGGGTACACCGATCATGCGACTCGATCACTGCCGAAATGAGCCGAATTCGCATACTTCCGGAGAACGTGGCGAACAAGATCGCGGCGGGCGAGGTGGTGGAGCGGCCCGCGTCAGTGGTGAAGGAGTTGCTCGAAAATGCGCTGGACGCCAGCGCGCGCTCGATTCGCGTGGAGGTGGAATCGGGCGGCAAGCGCATGATCCGCGTGATCGACGACGGCTGCGGGATGAACCAGGACGACGCTCTGCTGGCGTTCGAGCGCCACGCCACGTCGAAGCTTGCTAACGCGGACGATCTGCTCTCGATTTCGACGCTCGGCTTCCGCGGCGAAGCGCTGCCCTCGATTGCCGCGGTCTCGCGGCTGCTGCTCGAAACGCGCGTGGCGAGCGACGAGCAAGGAAGTCGCGTGGAGTTCGCAGGAGGCAAGCTTGTCAGCGTGAAACCGGCCGGCGTGCCGGCAGGCACCTCGATCAGCGTGGCCGATATTTTTTATTGCGTGCCAGCGCGCCGCAAATTCCTGAAATCCGAGACCACGGAACTCGGCCACGTGGCTTCGCTCGTAACGCACTACGCTCTCGCACATCCCGAAACCCATTTCGTACTGAAGACCCCGACGCAGGTGATTCTTGATTGCGCTCCGGTGGAAAAACTCGCCGACCGCGTATACCAGATCTTCGGGAGGCAGGCGCTCGACGAACTGGTGGAAATTCCGGCAAACGAAGCCCCGATGCGATCGGCGATCACCGAACCGGAACTGGAATCTGGCGACGAATCAGCGACGATTCGCGCGACGGGATTTACTTCGCGTCCCGAAGTGCAGCGCGCCAATCGCAACGGAACGTACATCTTCGTGAACCGCAGACTGGTCCGCGACCGCCTGCTGCTGCACGCTATCGGAGAAGCGTATCGCAACATCACTCCGCCGGGCGTTTTTCCGGTGGTGTTGCTGTTTCTCGAACTGCCGTATCAGGAAGTGGACGTAAACGTGCACCCGGCGAAGATCGAAGTGCGATTTCGGCATCCGCAGTTCGTTCACGATTTCACGCGCGATGCACTGCGCCATGCGCTTTCCATCGCAAGGCCCATACCCGGATTTCCCGCGGCGCGCGCGGCGGCTGCAGGCGGCCCGTCGTCGGGATTGTCATCCGCTTTCGGTTCTGGATCGGACCAACTGCGGGGATACGCGCCAGTGCAAGACGCGGCGGCATTTCCCGGTCCGCCACGGGCGGAAATTCCCGCTGCGTTTGCATCGAGCGCGGCGGCCGCGGAGGCGCTCGAACTGACGGGCGCGCCGGACCGGCCCTATGCGCAGCGTCTCGGATTCGAACCGGGTAACGCGATGGAATTTGCAACGCCGGGGCAAAATGGTGGGGCAGCCGGATCGGACTCCGCGGAGGGCGGCTCGCTGCCCGGGCCGGAATCCATCGCAGACTTGAAGCCACTCGGGCAAGTGAATGCGAGCTTCATCGTGGCAATCAACGGCGAAGGGCTATGGATTGTCGATCAGCATGTGGCGCACGAACGAGTGCTGTTCGAACAGCATCTGCGCGCGCGGCGCGAAGGCGCGCTGGGCGGCCAGCGCATGCTCGCTCCGCTTGTCGTCGATTTGAATCCGCAACAGCTGGTCACCTTCGATCTGATAGGCGACGAACTGCGCGCTAACGGGTTCGAGGCAGAGTTGATGGGCGGACGCAGTGTGGCCATACAGGCCGCGCCGGCGGGAATCGCCAGCGGCGACGCGGAAAAGCTGCTCTTTGAAATTCTCGATGGCGTGGCGCGCGAAAACCAGGCCGTGTCGATCGATTCGCTGCAATCGAAGATTGCCGCGTCCACATCGTGCCACGCCGCGATAAAGGTGAACACACCGCTCGACGCCACAAAGATGGAATGGCTGCTTGCAGAGCTGGCGAAAACGGAATATCCGATGAGCTGCCCGCACGGACGGCCGGTGGTTCTGCGCTATTCGGTGCGCGATATCGAACGCGCCTTCAAGCGAATCTAGGGTGAATATGAACCGGCTCATCGAGTTGCTCTTGTTGATCGGAGCTGTCAGCTTCGTTGTTATGGGCCGCTTGGGTCGTCGATTGCCGCAGAGGGTCCACTGGGTTCTGTGGATTACAACGCTGTTGGCCATCGGCATCGTGATTGTTCTTACTGTCTGGATACGTACCGTTCATCACCGATGAAAAGAAGGATAATCATCGCCATTGACGGCCCGGTGGGCTCGGGCAAAAGCACCCTCGCGCGGCGCGTGGCGTCCCTGATGGGGTACGTCTATATCGACACGGGCGCGATGTACCGAGCTGTCGCATTAAAGGCGCTGCGCAGAGGAGTGCCGCTCGACGCGGCCGACCAGCTTGCGGCTCTTGCTGGCGAGACGCGCATCGATTTGCGCGCGAAAGATGGCACACAGCAGGTATTTCTCGACGGCGAAGACGTAACGGCGGCGATTCGCACTCCAGAAGTCTCGCAGGGCGCGTCCAGAGTCGCGGTAGTTCCCGGCGTACGGCACGTGCTGGTGGCAGAGCAGCGCCGCGCCGGCGCGCAGGGTGGAGTGGTGATGGAAGGACGCGACATCGGCAGCGTCGTCTTTCCGGACGCGGAGCTGAAAATTTTCCTCACTGCCTCGCCGGAAATTCGCGCGGAGCGCCGCTGGCGCGAGCATCAGCAGAAAGGCGATACAATCGACCTGCCGCGCACGCTCGAAGAAATCCACGAACGCGATCGCCGCGATTCAGGACGCGCGTCGTCACCGCTGATCCGCGCGAAAGACGCAGTTGTAGTGGACAGCACGGCGATGGATTCAGAGGAAGTGGCGCGGCTGGTGGTGATGCTGGCACAAAGCCAAGCCTCCGCGGGTGCGGCGCGTTAGCCGCCCTCTTCGAGAAGCACCAAATCAATCCACTTAAGTGGGGTTGGACATCGACGCGAGGAATTCCGCGTTGGTCTTGGTCTTGGAGAGGCGGCCAAGCAGCAGTTCCATGGCTTCCACGGTTGAAAGCGGACTGAGCACCTTGCGCAGCACCCAGATGCGGTTCAGCTCGTCGGCCGGCAGAAGCAGTTCGTCCTTGCGCGTGCCGGAACGGTTGATATCGATCGTGGGGAACACGCGCTTATCGACAAGGCGCCGGTCAAGATTGATTTCCATGTTGCCGGTGCCCTTGAACTCCTCGAAGATCACGTCGTCCATGCGGCTGCCGG
>JASHPG010000099.1 GCA_030038275.1 Candidatus Acidiferrales bacterium
AAGTATATTCGGCGCCCGAATTCGGAAACGCGCGCGCTATGCAAACGCACAAAATGAGCGATATGGTCACTACACCGACGAGAGACCAAGTCGTAGCGCAATAATTTTGCGTAACCCATCGGACGATACGATCTGGAAATTCCGAGCTCTTGCTTAGCGATCGTAATGCCAGAACGAAAGGTATTGAAATCAGGGTGAGCGCTGACCCTATTAAATTATTCACTGCAGCAAAGTGAAAGAAAATCGGCATCGAAGTTGCTGAGAGCAAGAACGTGCCAGCCGGCCAGCGCCGGAGATTTTTTCTCTGAACCGGTCAGCGGAACGAGCGACCGCGAGCATCCGATGCCAAAGTCGTAAAGAAAGTTTTAGTCACCTTCAGGGCGTAGTCGGCCGCAAATCCTTTGGCTGAGCTATGACTCGCGGCAGAAATTAGCTCAGCTTGGGATCGTGATCCGCAACAGGCGCGCGGGTTGCCGGATCACTCCCCAAAGCGATTGAAGGGTGCGAGCGAAAGGCCGCCCGCCGTGGCCACAGACGCGCTGATAATCAAGGCAGAAACGCGCTCCCAGCCCTCCATAAGGCAATGTTTACGCTTTTGTCCGCAAAAGGGGGCATGCTCGGAAACGAGAAGCTTCAGCTCGCGGGTCCAATCGGCGTGATTGCAGCAGTCGTCTGCGCCGAATGCGGCGCCCATGCTTTGGCATATTGGCCGTCGTCGCCCCTGCTCTGGTACGTCGATCTCGAGGTGTTCCGCCCGCTCCAGTACGCCTTCGCGGCAGCAAATGAGCGACTGGCATTTGGCGGCCTCCCCCAGACACTTTGCACGGTGATACCACTCCTGGCGTTGGTCTGTGTTGGGTTGATCACCGGGCGGAACTTTCCCTTGGCGCTTGCCAGCAACCTGAGCTTCGTGTTCAGCGCGGCGCTGCTTTATGGATCATATTTGGCAGATTGCCCCTTAGCGGGAACAAACAATAGCCTGAGTGTACTGTGGGCGCCCTTCTGCCTCCTCGCCCTTTCCGTCCTGCTCGCCGCATTTCTTTCATCGGCCGCATCGCATCGCGCTTACTGGCGGGAAATCTTCTCGTAAGCGCATGGACCTGCCTTCACTATTCCAGCGCATACAGCTCGACCTGTTTCTTCATGGGGCACAATATAAATTCTATATTGAGATCGCGGCGGTCGTGGTGCTTCTGTACGTGGGCTTTACCGACTTTCGGACCTTCAAGATCCGAAACGACGTACTGCTACTGTTAATCGTTTTGTATGTGCTGCTGGCGATCGTCAGCCGTTCCTGGATCGAGATCGCTGAGAATATCGTGCTCGCGATATTCATGTTCGCGGTGCTGCTCTGGTTTTTCGCACAGAAAGCCGTCGGCGGCGGCGACGTTAAGCTTGTGAGTGTCGCCTGCCTATGGGTCGGCGTCCATTGTGCGCTGCTGTTTTCGGCCCTGCTGCTGATTCTCATCATGCTGCACTTGGGTGCGGCGAGGATGGGTTGGGCTCATACCAAGCCCATGGGCAGCCGCTACGCGATCCCCTACGCGCCATCCGTCGCCGGCGCACTGATCGGCGTCATAGTGCTTGGATGCCTTTAGGCGGATATTTGAGCGCCCTGCCGCAATCACTCAATTATTGAAGTCTTATCGGTTTGCCCGGCGCCAGGTGAATAGGGAGGTCGTGGCATAATTCCAAACGGCCCCAACGAAGACGCCCGCGAGACCTGCCAGCCACCAAGAATAATCTCGGCGGAATAGAGCGGATGCGATGCCGACATTGGCGACCGCGCCAATCGAGCAAAGAACGCAAAAGATCAGGAGCCCGCTTGCGACGGGCCAAAAGCCGACAAGACGCCTATCCCGATAGGTCAACAGGTTGTTGACGAAGAAGTTGAAAACCATTGCCGCGATCGCAGCAAAAATCTCAGCAGTCACAAAGACCGCGCCAAATCCCCGGTTCAACGCCGCCAGCACCAGCATGTGCACAAGAACGCCGCCTCCGCCGACCAAAGAAAACACGACAAACCGCGGCGGGATGACATGTCCAAACAGCTTGTCGAACAGAAGTGTGAAGTATTCCAGGACAACGATCGGCTCGACCTTGCTTTCGCCACGCGCACGGGCACGAAACGTATACGGAACCTCGCTGACGCGCAGACTTGGCTTGGCAGAAAGCAGAATATCCAACAGGATCTTATATCCTTGATTTGACAGATCGCGCACAGCCAGGTTGAAGGCATGCCGCCGCATGAGGAAAAAACCGCTCATCGGATCGGTTATTTTCGATGCAAGAACAAGATGCGCCAGCCTTTTCGCCACATTACTCAGGAACAATCGGTTCTTCGACCAGTCTCCGACCCCTCCATCAGTCATGAAGCGCGATGCGACGACAATATCGCAGTCGCCTTCCTGCAATCGTCTGACCATCGTCGGCAGCACGGCCACGTCGTGCTGGAGGTCGCAGTCCATCACGGCGACGAAAGGAGAGCTGGTCGACAGGACCCCTTCGGTGACCGCAGAGGCCAATCCGCGGCGGCCGATGCGATGCAGGAAACGTACCCGAGGATCAGAGCGGCTCAGATCGTGCAGAACGTCGAGGGTGCCGTCAGCGGAATCGTCATCAACGAACACCACCTCCCAGGTCTCTCCGGCCAAGGCCTTACCGAGACGCGCCACGATTTCGCGCACGTTATCGCGCTCATTGAGCGTCGGTATGATAACGGACACGAGCGGCGGCTCGAAAACAGTACCAGTAAGAATCCGGCGTTCTTTCCGAACCGGTCTGTCCGCTTCTGATAATTCAATGAAATCGGTCATTCCGTAGACTCAAGCCCGAGAAGTCGTAACTGCTTCAACTCGGCAGGGGTGCGCAGCAACACTTTCACGTGTATTTTTGGCCGGCACGCAATCGACAACGCGACCGCATCCACGTCCGCCAGCGGAGCGGTAGTTAACGAGTACCATACTTTCGCTCTGGTGACCATCGGATCAACATCATCCCGCGTCGCCCGGAATTAGAGCGACGTGGTGAATACATGACTTCGCGCCTTAGTCAGCCGCTTATGTCGATGGTTTGGCTGTTGAACGGCAGCAGTGTCCGATTGATTGCCGTATTGGTTCAACGGCATGCCCTAACGATTTTCCAGTTCCCTTTAATTAGCGGAGTATTGATGAGAAGAAACTGCGTAAAGGAATATCCTTAACGGCGCGCAAACTACAGGCGGCGCGGAACACAACACTCAATGAGGGCCTTTCAAAGCGGGCATGGGGAGTATGGGAATGTCGAACATGCCCACTGCCAAGTCCTTTTTTGCAGGGGTTCGCACAAATGCCCTGGCAAAACTGCAAGCAATCTATTCAGTCGACGACCGAGTTCTCCATACTTTCTGCTTCAACTTCTCCTGTGTTGATCCAATCCGCTTCGGGAAGCTGCACCAAAGAAGGCCAATCCGGTACGCACTGGGTCCGCATCAACGCTTTTAGGAATTGCTCGCCCCAGCCCTTGATATCGTTCGCCATAAGGACTTGCAGCAGCTCATTATGTCGTGAGCGCCGCTCATCGAGCGGCATTGACAGCGCTTGCCTTATGGCATTCCCAACCGCCTCCGGATCATAGGGATTGACGAGCAGCGCCGCTGCACATTCGTCCGCCGCGCCGGCGAAGCGCGACAGGATTAGGACACCCGGATCTTCCGAGTCCTGACAGGCTACGTATTCCTTGGCGACCAAGTTCATACCATCGCGCAACGGAGTGACCAGCGCGGCGCGCGCCGACCGATAAAGGCCCGCGAGAGCGGCACGGCGGTGCGTGCGATTGACGTAGCGGATCGGCGTCCAGGATGCCTCGCCGTACTTCCCGTTAACCCGTCCCGCGGTTTCGTCGATCTGGCGCTCCATCTCGGCGTACTCGCGAATTTTGGAGCGGCTCTTGGGCGTGATCTGGAGATAGGTCACTTTTCCCCGCCAATCGGGATAAGTCGAGAGAAAGCGGTCAAACGCCTCCATGCGCAGTGCGATACCCTTGGAGTAGTCCAGGCGATCGACACCAATGAGCATGTCGCGTCCGGCCAAACTCTCGACGACGTTGCGAACGAAAGGCGCGTTCACCGCGCGCCGCGCCAGCCGATTGAGCTCGACGGTTTCTACCCCTACCGGAAAGACGCCGAGCTGAACGGTCCGCTCGTTCGTGCGAAACGAACAAAGATCGCGAGTCGGCAAATCGCATTCATCCCGGAGGTAGTGCGCAAGATTCATTGCGTCACCTTCGGTTTGAAATCCAACCAGGTCATAGTCGCATATCGCCGGAATGAGCTGCTCATGGTTCGGAAGCGCGGCGAGAACCTCGGGAGGCGGAAAGGGAATGTGGTGAAAAAAACCTATTCTGTTGCGATGGCCAAGCTCGCGAAGCTTCCTGGCTAACGGCAGTAAGTGATAGTCATGAACCCAGATGAGGTCGTCGGGCGCCAATATTTTGTGCAATTCGCCGGCAAAATGCTCATTGACCCGCATATAGCCTTTGAGATCGCGCCGCGAGAACTCGGCAATGTCAAGCCTATAATGAAAAATGGGCCACAGAACGCGATTGGCAAAGCCATTGTAATATTCCTCAAAGTCCTCCTTGAGCAGGTCAGTGACAATATAAGACTGATTGCCGCGCTCAATCGTGCGCACCGCAGCATCCGGCTTGGCCGTAACCCTGCCACTCCAGCCGAACCAGATACCGGGATGCCGCTTCAAGACCGCGCGAACCGCGACCGCAAGTCCACCCGCGCTGTCGTTGCCGCTTGGAACAACAACGCGATTAGAGACAACGACAAGGCGTCCCATGCCCCCGCCCCTCCCCACTCACGCAACACACACAACCCACTCTATGGTTAAGCCCACAACAGGCAGAAATATGGCGCTGTCGGACTTTCGAATCCGGCAACAATGCGACTGTGGCTCGGCGCATGGTAACGCGCCTTGAAACCGCGTAAGCGCACGATCTTTCCGCGGCTTAAGGTGGCAATGCTGATCGCGATGACCTTGCGGTATGACATCAACTAGCGCATCACACGATTGTGCTGCATTGTTATAATGTGACCAGATTGAGCCCGAAGCGCGCGCCAAAGGTTGCTCGTCGAAGCGCATCATCAAGGAGCGTGATCACGATGGCATCCTTACCGCTGGACCGATTGTCATTGCGGCGTCATTTTTCCGCGAAGCATCGGAGCTGCCATTCTTCGACGCGCCGTTTCGGCGGTCGGAGCCGTTATCCCTGGAACGCAGCTTGTGCCTCAGACAAATCCTGCCTGGAGCTGTGGAACCAAGACTACGCCTGACCTCGATCCGCTCGCGCACTCTATCCATTGGCGAGCGTCGACGAAAAATATATGGCGCGAGAGGACGCCTGATTGCCTTAGCCTGACCGAGAACCAAACAACTGATTGCGGGCACGGCGAGCCGCCGTTGGATTTCCCCCTACGGGCGCGATGAAGATGATTAACAAGACCTCAAGCAGAACCGTTAATCAGCATCGGCACACTTGCGGCAACGGCCGGGTTAGACGCTACGCCTCTAGGACCCGCTTCGGCTCACCGACCGGTACAAGCAGAAGTGGAGGTTTAAACGCCTGTTAATTTCGGTAGTCCAAAAGCATCGCGGTACCATTGGAGAGACGATGCGTATTGTGCTGGTTGATCCCAGCCGCGCGGTGCAGCGGGCAATGCGGGATCTCATTGCTCAGGGCGGCCACGAGGTGCTTTCCTTTTACGAAGGCCAAAAAGCGCTTGAATGCATCAAGGCCGACGCGGAAGTGCGCGCACTCATCACCAGCGTGCAGCTCCCCGACATGTCGGGATTAGAGGTATGCTCCGCAGCGCGAAGACTCGCCGGTTCCCGGCGCCCCCTCTTCATCATCGTCATGTCATCGACGGGGGATTTCGGACTTGTCGTCAAGGCGCTCGACAACGGTGCAGACGACTTCATTCCAAAACCCCCGATGGTGGAGGAACTACGCGCGCGATTGCGCGCCGCGGACCGCTTGACCAGTATGCAGTGCGAGCTGATCAAGTATGCGACGACCGATTCGCTGACAGGGCTACTTAATCGGCGGGCGTTCCTGGAAGACGCATCCGAAGCGTGTGCCATTGCCAACGCCAACAATCCAATTTCGACCATTCTGTTCGATATCGACCATTTCAAAAGCATCAATGATGGCCACGGGCACGAAGCAGGCGATGTTGTGCTGGCCACTGTCGGCACGGCCGCCAAGATTGTAGCCAACGGAACTGTTGGCCGCCTCGGCGGCGAAGAGTTTTGCATCCTTGAGCGTTGCGACCTCACCGACGCAGTCGAACTCGCGGAGGCGCTCCGCACTTCCGTCAAGAACCTGACATTCTCCAAGGGTGACGTTAGGAGTATCACCTGTAGCTTTGGAGTCGCCGAGTGGGAAGCGGGCGACACTATCGACCGCCTGCTGCGGCGAGCCGACATTGCTATGTATGAGGCAAAAAGCGCTGGGCGCGATCGCGTGGTCGCCACCGACCAATTTGCCGCCGCGGGTGGGCGTGACATGTGGCGCGGTACTGCCATTGCCGCAAAGCGCGCCAGCAGATAGCCCTCCGCATCCATTCTGATGGCCCGCCGCCGCCCGGCTAAGCGCCGGCTGAATCCTGTTGAGGACCGCGCCTGCCGCCACTTTCATCAAGCTGTTGCAAATGCAACATCGACAGGTCAGGCCGCGACGCGTTTCAGGGCCAGGTTTCAGCCTCCAAGGTTCAGCCGACACTGAGCGGGACACGCGAGGCCTTAAGCGGCGTGCATTATGGCGGCACGGCCAATCCATGCCGCGAACCGCAGCTTTCCTCTATTGCGCGGCCCGTCTGTTGAACACAGTCAAAACACGTTATGATACCTGCCATCAGGGGACTACCGATTCAACACGTTGCCCAAGGGGGGCATTATGCGCCTCAAATGCACATTCACCCTCGTGGCTTTGAGCTTGTTCAGCGTTCCGGCTTTCTCGCAAGGACTTACGGGCACCCTTGCCAAGATCAAAGATACCGGCGTCATCACGCTTGGCCACCGGGAGTCGTCGGTGCCGTTTTCCTATTACGACGATAATCAGAAGGTTATCGGCTATGCGATGGACCTGTGCTACCGGATCGTGGATGCGGTGAAATCCGACCTGAAGATGGACAAAATCGACGTCAAGCTCAATCCGGTCACGTCGGCGACCCGTATCCCGCTTATCGCCAACGGCACTGTCGATCTGGAATGCGGTTCGACCACGAACAACTTCGAGCGGGAGAAGCAGGTCGCCTTCACCATTACCCATTTCGTCACCGCCAATACCTTCGTCTCGAAAAAATCGGCCAACATCAAGACCGTGGACGACCTCAAGGGCAAGACCATCGTCTCGACATCGGGCACGACCAACATCAAGCAAATCACCGAGATCGGAGCGCAACGGCATCTCGATCTCAACATCATCGCCGCCAACGATCATGCCGAGGCGTTTTTGATGGTGGAAACCGGCCGCGCAGCCGCTTTTGTGATGGACGATATCCTGCTGTACAGCCTCGTCGCCACGTCGAAATCTCCGAGCGACTACATCATCTCTTCCGAACCGCTCTCGGTCGAACCTTATGGCATCATGCTGCGCCGCGACGATCCGGAGTTCAAGAAAGTGGTGGATGCGGAGATGACAGCCACCTACAAGAGCGGCGCGATCAACGCAATTTACGAGAAGTGGTTCCTCAAGCCGATCCCGCCCAAGGGCATCAATCTCAATGTGCCGATGAGCGCGTCGTTCAAGAAGGTCATCGCCAATCCGACCGACACCGGCGACCCGGCATGGTATAGATAATACGGGTCCGGCGCGGGTGTTGAACCAGTGAACTATCACTGGAACTGGGCGGTCTTCTGGGAGCTTTCGCCCGACGGCGTCCACACATACTTTGCGACGCTGATGATCGGCACCGGATGGACGCTGCTGACATCGGTCTGCGCCTTCGCCCTTGCACTCGCATTCGGATCACTGATTGGCGTACTTCGGACCTCGCCGTTTCCCTGGGCCATGCGGCTCGGAAACGTCTACGTCGAACTGTTCCGCAATGTTCCGCTGCTGGTGCAGATGTTCCTCTGGTACTTCGTGCTGCCCGAACTGTTGCCGAGCGCGGCCGGCGATTGGCTCAAGCAACTGCCAAATGCATCATTCTATACCGCCGTCGTCGCGCTAGGGCTCTATATGTCGGCACGGATCGCCGAGCAGGTGCGCGCCGGAATCCTGAGCCTGCCGCGCGGCCAGCGGCTTGCCTCACTCGCACTCGGGCTGACCCTGCCACAGACGTATGTGTACGTTCTTCTGCCGATGACCTATCGCATCCTGCTGCCGCCGCTCACGTCGGAATTGCTCAACACCATCAAGAACAGCGCGGTAGCCCTCACTATCGGTCTTATGGAGCTAACCGCTAGGGCGAGGGCGGTGCAGGAATTCTCATTCCAGGTATTCGAGGCATTCACCGCAGCAACTGTAATCTACATTGTCATCAACATGGTGGTTACGTTGGCAATGCGCTTCATTGAGCGCTGGGTCGCGGTTCCAGGCTATCTTGGTTTCAGGTC
>JASHPG010000008.1 GCA_030038275.1 Candidatus Acidiferrales bacterium
GGTCGGCGGCACCAGCGTGCTTTCCTTCAGCACGGGCGCGCATCCGGCCGTCGCCATCGATCCGCGGCTCAACTGGGCCATGGTCACGCCGGGCGGCTCCGGATCCGTCGGAGTGGTCGATCTCGGCCGCGATCCGGTTGCGGGCGTTGACGTCGGCCGCGCTCCGCAGGTGATCGCCAGCATCACCGGTTCAGTCACCACGCAAGGTGTCGGCGATGATTCCGAAACGCACGCCATCCTCCTGAGCGATCCCAACGCGACTACCGGGCCTCTTAGCGTCTTCAGTCCGCTGAACGAATCCGAAACCACGGTCACCAATCCCTGCACTCCGGGCCCCACCGGCACCTGCACCGGCGCACCTTTCACCGGTCCGAATTTCGGCGCGGCCGCCGTGAATCCGCTGACGGACGTCGGCGTAGCCGTCGCGCCGGGAAACGCCGCGATCGTCGATCTGGCAAGCGCCGTGGTGCTCCAGACCGTGACTGGCGTCGGCGGGTCCTCCTCGCCGCAGGCCGTTGCCGTCGATCCCGTTACGAATGAAGCCGTAGTTGTGAATTCGGCGCAGAATAGCGTCTCGATACTTTCGCTCGGCGGCGCAATGAACCCGATGCAGATCGCCGGGACGAGCCTCGGAACTACATTCACCTCGTCCGCGCCTGAGACGCTCACAGTGACGGGCAGCTTTGCAAGCGGTTCGACCGTGCGCCTCGATCAGCAGCCGCTTGTAACCGCGCCCGTCGCGGCCACCTGCAACGGAACGACTTGCAGGCAGCTCACGGCCACTGTGCCGGTTGCCGATCTTGGCTCCGCGCGCCGCTTCGCTGTGGACGTTCAGGCGCCGTCGCTCGCCGTTTCGAACGTCGAGAACTTCACAGTCATCCAGTCGGTCCCCATCACCTGCATTTCGGGCGCAACACCTTGCAACGCTGACCCTGTCGGCGTTGCGATCGATCCCGATCACGATCTGGCGGTGGTAACCAATTCCAACGACAGCAGCGCTTCTCTGATATCTCTGGCAAACGACGCCGAATCGCCGCTGTCGCTTGGAGCGGTCGGCCAACTCAGCTACTCGCCCGAGCAAGTCGGCTCCTCGCCGGAAGGAGTCGCGGTGATGCCGAGGGCCGGCCTCGCCATCGTCGCCAATAGCGGCAGCAACAACGTCACAGCCATCGACGAAACCGGACTCAACACGCCTGCAACAATTCCGCTGTGCGCCAACGATAGCGCCGTTGAATGCATCGCTCCTGACGGGGTCGCGGTTAACGGCGACACAGCTACGGCGGTGGTCACCAACACGAATCCCAGCACCACTCAGATTGCCGGCAGCGTGAGCACGTTCGCGCTTTCTCCGCTGGCAACGTCCGCCGCCTCCGCCGTGGAGGTCGATCCCGACCCGGTCGCGGTAGCCGTTGATCCGAATCTCGATTACGCGGCCGTGGCCACGGCGTCGCAGGCGAGCAGCGTGGACATCCTCAGCCTTTCGAGCCAGTCGAAAGTCGGCGGCATCACCGGGGTGCTACAAAATCCCAGCGGCATCATCTTCGACCCGGTCAATCAAGTGTTCCTTGCCACCGATAGCTTGCAGAACGACATTGAGATCATCGATCCAAACACGTTCCTTCCAACCGCCGTGGCCACCGGCATCGCGCCTACTTCGCTCGACTATAACTACCAGACCAGTACGCTGGTCACCGTGAACGGGCCAAGCCGCACGGTGTCGCTGATGTCTTACGTTTGTCCGCCGAGCGGCTCGGCCCCCGCGTGCATCGGCCCGCAAGTCCAGTCGATACTGGCGCTGGGCGGCGCGCAGAACGCGCCCTTCGTGCTTGGACCGAGCGCCGTGGCGATCGATCCGAAGCTCAATATGGCCGTTGTGGTCGATCCCGATAACAGCCGCGTGCTGCTGGTGCCTCTGCCATAATGATTGGCCGAATGCGTGACAAACCTTCCGGCAGGGTCGAGGCATCGATAGCATTGAGCAACCAGCGGCGCCATGCCGCTGCGCAACGCGAATCCGATTGACCATGTTCCTTATCCGCCGCTATAATCCCGCGTTTCGCACGAATGGCCCGGGCGTGTCTGTACGTGTGCCGCGAGCGATATGCCGCGGCAAATCCGTAAAAATTGACAAGGAGTCAGAATGAAGATGCGAATGGTGGTTCCTGTTGTGGCTGCGCTGCTGATGACGCCAGCCGTCTGGGCGCAGGAAGGCGGCGCGGCCAACAAGATCGGCATCATCAACCTTCAGGGAGCCATCGGCAACACCGCCGAAGGCAAGCAGGCCAGCGCCGAGATCCAAACTCAATTCCAGCCGCGCCAGGCGGAGTTGCAGCAGTTAAATAAGCAGATCCAGGATATTCAGAGCCGCTTGCAGACCGGACAAACCACTCTCAGCGAAGCGGAAATGGAGCGGCTTTCCGACGAGCAGCAGCGGGATCAGCGTACCCTACAGCGCAAGGAACAGGACGATCAGGACGATTTTAACGACGCGCGGCAGGACGCCATCAATACCATCGGCCGCAAAATGATGCCCATCGTCGATAAATACGCGAAAGAACACGGCTACGCGGTGATTCTGGATACATCTTCTCAACAGACACCCGTCGTGTTCGCGGCAAACCAGGTGGACATCACGCAGGAAATCGTGCATTTGTACGATCAGCAATATCCGGGTTCCGGCGGCTCTTCTTCGACGGCGCCTTCCAGCGCTCCGGCCGCGCATCACACGACTCGCAAGTAGCCCGCCTTTTCGCCGGGCGCCACGCGCATGATGGTTTGTCCGCCGTGGCGCCTTCGGCTATCATGTTTTCGCAAGTCGCGGATTCATCTGCACAAACTATTCTCGCAAGCGACTTAGGAGGATCAGCATGGCAATTTCCGTGGGAGCGGCCGCGCCGGATTTTTCGCTCAAGGACCAGAACCAGAAGGACGTGAAGCTCTCCGATTTCCAGGGCAAGAAGAACGTCGTGCTCGTTTTCTATCCGCTCGATTGGAGCCCCGTCTGCACCAACGAGCACACCTGCTTCGTCAACGACATGAAGCGCTTCGAACAACTCGACGCGCAGGTGCTGGGCCTCAGCGTCGATAGCGTCTGGTCGCACAAAGCGTTCGCTGACAAAATGCACATCCAGTATCCGCTGCTCGCCGATTTCCAGCCGCGCGGCGCTGTGGGAGACAAATTCGGCGTCTATCTCGCGGACAAGGGCATCACTGGCCGCGCCATCGCCATCGTTGACCGCCAGGGCAAAGTCGCCTGGTTCAAAAATTACGACATTCCCACCGTGCCCGACGTGAAGGAAGTTTCGGACGCGCTCGCTAAAGTAAAGTAACTCGCCGCTCACACATTGCGGCTTGTCACCCGAACCCATTCCCGGCACGCACTTGCCGGGAATGAGGGTGAGGGGTCTGCTTTTTATTTGGTCGATGGAGCCGAATTTTTCGAAACTGCGGCGGGCTTCACGTGGGACCGCGTCACAGCGAACGTTCGGATGTAATCCACCAGCTCCCAGCGGCCGTTTTCATCGACCTTATCCTTGAAAGCCGGCATCGGCAGACGCCCGTAAGTAATCTGCCAGTAGAGTTCGCCGTCCGCCTGGCGCCGCATTTTTGTCGCGTCCGTGAAGTCTCCGGGCGCAACGGATAGCGACGGCGCTTTTTCGCCATGGCCGTCGCCCTTCGGTCCGTGGCATCGCTGGCAATGCTGTTGGTAGATTTGTTTCCCTTCGGCGAGCGCGGTTGGCGTGGCGGGAACCGGATTTTTCAGCTTGCGAGTTTTCTCGATCGTGCTCCAGCGAGTCAGCGCGTATCCTAAAACGACAATTACGATGATTAGCGCGGCGATGAGCGCTGCAATTGCCGCCGATTTAGATTTTTTCTGTGCAGGAGCCATCCGCCGCGCCGCGTTTCCCTTTCATCACCGCGCCTGAAACGCAAAATTGTCCCACAATCGTCCCGTGTTTCCCACAAGCCAGGCGGAGCCTGATCTGCGTGTTTGGCGTTGGCGTGAATTTTCAGCGGGACTACGGCGCGGAATGAATCACTCGAAAGGCGGAAATCACCACCAGCACCAGCATGATCACCACGTACACGCGCAGGCCCCACAGCACCACGCGCTCGCCTGACGAAAGCTTCCGCCTTCCGAAGCGCGTACCCTGCTTGGCGGCCACGATTTGATCGGCTTCGAGCACGGAGAGCACTGCGCGCGGGTCGTCCATATCCGGCGCGCCGGCTTTCGCTCCGCCGCCTAACTCTTCCGGTGTTGCATCCGCGGGATTCATGCCACCCTCCAACTCTTTTCGCTCAAAGCCAGCTAAGCCAATGTGGAAACACAGTCGCGACGCCAAATCCGAGGCCCGCCACGATCAGCAGTACGGTGACCACGACGGCTGCCACGTTCGCCCACGCGCCGTTCACGGCATCGCCCATCACGTCCCGATCGTTCACCAGCATCACCAAAAACGCTAGCGCCGGTGGCATCGCTAGTACCGCGACTACGTTGACGATCAGCACGATGAATTCCAGCGGCGCATGCGGAATCAGCACCAGCGCGGCGGCCGCCACGGCCGATCCCAAAAGAATCGAGTAAAACGGCCATGCGTCGCGCATCGGCTGGTTCAGGCTGTGGCCGGTTCCCAACACTTCGCCGAATGCGTACGCCGAAGACGTCGAGATGGCGATTGCCGCCACGATGCCCGCCTCGAAAATTCCCAGCGCGAAGAGCGCCGCGCCCGCCCGTCCGATCCACGGCCGCAACGCTTGTGCGAACTGCGCCGCCTGAAATTGCGACGCGTCGATGCCGTGATGGAAGAGCGGCGCGGTTGCAAGAATCGTCGCGATGGCAAAGATCGTCGCCAGCACCGCCCCCAGCAACGTATCCACGCGCCCCGCGCTGATATCGCGCGGCTGCATGCCTTTATCCACTACCGCGCTTTGCTGGAAGAAAATCATCCACGGCGTTACTGTCGCGCCGATGTCCGCCAGCAGCAGCACCAGAATGTCGAATGAATTGCCGTGCGGCAGCGGCGTCCAAGTAAGCAGCGCGTGCCCTACTTGATGCCAGTCAGGGCGCGCCAGCAGCGCCGCGGGCACGAACAGCCCGTTGAATATCGCCAACCCCAGGGTGATTCGCTCCCAGGTCCAGTAGCGCCCGGTGGTGATTGCCGCGAAGACGACCAGCAGGCCCACGCCAACGGCCACCGAGGGCCGCACTCCGAAAAATCCCAGGCCGGCGCGGATGCCGATGAACTCCGTCACCAACGTCAGGAAATTTCCCAGCACCAGGTCGCCGAGTGAGAAAAATCCCCAGAATTTTCCGAAGCGGTCGAAAATCAGCTCCGCGTGGCCCCGGTGCGTCACCGCGCCCAGCCGCACCGTCATTTCCTGAACCACCAGCCCCATCAAAAACGTGAGCACCACGAACGGAATAAAAAATCCGACGCCGAAGCGAGCGCCCGTCGCGGAATAGGAGAGCATGCTCGGCGCGTCGTTCTCGCCCAAAAATACCAGCACGCCCGGTCCGACCAGCAGCCACAAAACCAGGAATCGCCCGAATCCTTTTGAGCGGCCCTCCTCGCGCCGCGCGCGTCCCACCTTCCAGCGGTCCCGCGCGCGGTCCGCGTCCTCGTGCGTCAGCAGCCCGGCTAGGTCACTGGCGTGCGGGGAGTCGGCGGCCGGCGCCGTTGTAGGCCGGGCTGATCCATTCGAGAGTTTCGTCCACGGATGATTCACATTAACCGCGCTAAACTTCTCATCTAAACTACGCTTAACTATCCGGCGCGTCAATCCGGGCGAACACCCCTGGTTCCGAAAAAATAATCGCGCGGCACCTTCGTCTGTTATATTGGCTTCTCGATTCCGAACGAAACGTCAGGAGTGATGGCGATGTCCGAGGCGCCCAAACCGCAACAGCAGCAAGTCCAAATCAAGGCCGACGAAAAGGAACTCCTGGGGCAGTATTCCAATCTCGCCGTGGTTCATCACAACGCAGAGGAATTCACGCTGAATTTTATCTATTTGTTTCCGACGGTCCCGCAGGGAAAGCTCGTCTCCAGCCTGATCCTGAACCCTCGGCACGCCAAGCGCCTGCTCCGCGCCCTGCAGGAAAATATCGCGCGTTACGAGGCTAAATTCGGCGCATTGCCTGATGACCCTAGTCCCGGCCCCGAACCCAACGTCGGCTTCGTACAATAGGAAGTCAGCGGCATAGCGTCAGCTTCGAGTAGGGATGAATCGCCGTCCGCCCCAATCTACCGGCTTAATTGCCGAGGCAGTCTGCCACCACCCACGTCCCGGCGGCGTCCACGAATTCCAATCCCACTGCGAAGCCGGAGCCTGGAACCGAGTGGCAGTACGCCACGCGGGCCGTTGCGCGAAACGATCCCGGCAGCGTGGCAATCATCAGCCGCTCGTTCAGTTTCCACCGATGAGTGCTCCACACGCGGGCGCCGCGAGCGCTCACGTTTTCGGTAAACGTCGTCTCGGTCTCGTCCGCGACTGTAGTCCCGGCGATCCGAACGCCCACTTCCATCGGTATGCGCGTTTCCCGGCGCGCAGTGGTGAATGTCTTTGGGTCCCCTGTCCCAAGCAGCATGTGCGTCCCCCCCAAGTTGTTGAATGACTACAGACAGGCTGCGACGTGCCTAAGCCGCAGCTTTTTTTGCCCCATGCCCTTCATTTCGTACAGCGCTGTATCGGCGGCGCCCAGCAGTTGC
>JASHPG010000100.1 GCA_030038275.1 Candidatus Acidiferrales bacterium
CAGCAGGTTGTACAACGCGTAGAATCTCCACAGCTTCCCCTGGTTGTTGCCGTGACCCATGTATCCCCCGGCGTAAATGGCCGCGAGCGCGCAAACGAAAGTCACAATTATCAGTATGAGCGCTCCGAGCCCGTCAGCCTCAAGCCAACCACCTGCGCCAGTGAATCGCCCCTCGGCAATCACCTTCGCGGCTATGAACGTCGCGAGCCCAAATTCAACGCACTGACATGCAACTGTTATGTGCCAACCAGCTTTCCGAAGCGGACTGAGGAAACACAGGAGTGCTGCGAACACCGGAAGAGCAAGGATTACAATCAGCGCCATTCGATGGTTTCCTCCCTCAGTTCGCTGAGCGCTGCCGTCTCGGTCGTTCCCATAGTTTGTTTAATGGTCTTCGTCAGCAGACCCACGATGACCGCAATCAGCACCACATCAATTGCGATTGCGAACTCGGCAATCAACGGAAAGGTGGGAGCGATCGCGATGCCCGCAAGAAACGCGCCGTTTTCCATCGCCAGAATTCCGAGTAATTGTGGAATGGCCTCCCGGCGGGCTACGAGCGAATATGCGCCAATGAGCAAGCATGCAAGCCCAATAGGCAAATTCGTTTCTATGACGGGATTGCCGCTCGCCGAAGCAACTGGTCCGACCAGCAGTTCGGAGCCAATGGCAAGCAACAGCGCGAGCAAAAGAGACGAAGGGATGTTGATGGTCTGCGAGAGCTCCCTACGTATGTAGAGTTCAGGAGCCAGAGTCCGGCTCAATATCCACGGAATCAGGATCACCTTTGCACCAACGGTGATCCCACCGAGCCACCAGAGATCGGGCACATGCTCATCCCAAGCGAGCAAAAAACAAGCGGCAGTCAGGAGAATCGATTGGAGTATGAAGAAACGTCGTACTCCTTGAACCTGGCGCGTGCCAACGATTGCGAAAGCACAAATCAGAATCAATCCAGCGCACAGCGCGTTCAGCGATTCGCCAACTGGCAAGTGCATGGGTTAACAACCCTCCCTCAAATCACGCCGCCCACGAAGATGCTGACAATCATGGCCGCCACTGAAACGATGAATGCAGCCCCAAGAAACTCACTAATTCGGAACAGCCGCAATTTCGAAAGTGAAGTCTCGATCATCACCAAAACGCCGGCAAAAATCAGGATCTTCACCAAGATCAAAGGAATTGCGATCAGCACCTGTACGATACTTTGGCCACTCGCAAGCCCCCATGGAGCCAGCAGAACATTGAGAAAAACACACGCCAGCACGAGAAACTTCATCTGCCCGCCCCACTTCGTCAGCGCCGCACCCCGGCCCGAATATTCCAATCCCTTCGATTCGTCGATCATCGCGAGTTCGAAGTGACCGGTTGGGTTATCCACGGGTATCCGGCCCCCTTCCGCCAAGATCAGCATGAAAAAGGCAACGAGAAGCAGAACGTGCGCAGGAGAAAAAAATATAGCTACGCTCGCGATCCAGCTTTGTTGCACAACGTACGGGATCGTTGATTGAGCGACGAATGAAACGGTGAAAAACACAATCATGAAAACCGGCTCGGCAAGAAAGCCCACCATGCGCGTCCGGCTCGCTCCCATGGGACCGAACGGATTGCCTGTGTCCACTGCGGCGAGTGCAGCGAAGAATCCTCCCAGCGCGAGGAAAAATCCAGCGGCTAGCATGTCGCCCATGAAAGCAAAAGCGAGCGGGTAATCAGTCAGCACAGGGATTAGTGTCACCACAAAAATCGGTGCGACGAAGACTAAGTACGGCGTAATTCGGAAAATCCAGGTCGTTTCAAAGGAGACTACTTCGTCTTTGTGGAACAGTTTCCATAAGTCGCGGTACGGTTGAAAAATGCTCGGGCCACGTTTGCTCTGGACAATCTCCTTGAGTCGTGAAATCACACCCGAGTAAAGCGGAGCAAATACCAACACAAACAAAACCTGAAGGGCATTGTAGGCAACCATTTGTCTCACTGTGTGTCTCCATCCAAAACAGCGTCCGATGACGCTATCAGTGTGCGGACGGAAACACAGGGCGGACACGACGGGAACCGCCTTGTCGATTCATTTGTGAGGATAGTCGCTACGCAGACAGACCGGAGTGAACTTACACCGCACCGCCGTCGGAGCTTGCCTATAACTCCTCTCATTCCTACCCTCGTGCAGGACTACCCTGCCCAGAATTGAGAGGAGTTATCAGCCCAAGTTAGCGGGCACTTTATCCCGACGATGATCGGGAGGGCAAACTCCTTTGCCACCCGTATTACAGCACAGGGCATTGGATTGGGCAAGGTCCGGCTTTCGCCGATACATACAGGATTTGATAGTTCAGGTCAGCCAAATTTTTCGGGGCAGGAACGAACGGCTCGATCCATCTTCTTTAGAGCGTCTGCTAGAGCCTGGCGCGCAGATTCGTCTCCATTTTCGGCTGCCCTGTGATACCAGAAAACCGCACAGGAAATATCCTCGCTCACACCTTCGCCTCGTTCATACATCACGCCGAGGTTGAACTGAGCCGTAGGATGACCCTGCTGCGCAGCTTGCTGGTACCACCACGCGGCCTTCGCGAGATCTTGCGTCACGCCTAGTCCCGACCGGATCATCCCCCCCAAATTGAACTGTGCCGGAGCATATCCCTGTTGGGCTGAGCGCTCGTACCAACGGAAAGCTTCAGCCAAGTCTTGCGCGACACCACGTCCTAACTCGTACATCACTCCGAGATTGTATTGAGCGGTTGGATGATTCTGGCTCGCAGCCCTGCGGTACCAGAATACGGCGTCAGCATAGTTGGGTTTGACCGCGCCGCCCGATTCACAACAATGTCCGAGATTATTTTGCGCGTGGACATTACCTTGATCAGCTGCCCGCCGCCACCAAGCCAGGGCGCGGCGATAGTTTTGGCGTAAACCGTTGCCCTGGTAGTAGGCGAGACCGAGATAGAACTGCAACCCCGCATCGCCCGGATTGGCCTGAAGGCCGCGCGCAAAGCACTCGACAGCCTGTGGGTATCGCTCTTGCTCCCAGAACAACACTCCCCTTCGATACCATTTCTTCGCCTGGGTTACAACGACGAGATCGTGCACTCCTCGGCTTGCTAGTGACTTGGCGGAAGTTCGCGGCAGTAGCGATAAATCCGACGCGGTTGCCGATGTTTCGCGTTCTAAATCATGGCTCATGGCTGCTCCTGCAACCCACTGTAAAACCGCTCTCAAGCTGCATCGATGCGCTTTCTCACCTCATCCGCCATCTCTGTCAGTAAATCTTTCCCTCGGGCCGATGCAGCATCTGTCTGGAGTTTGAGGTTCCCAATATCGGAGGCAAACAGAGTGGTGATTTCTTGCTCGATCTGCTTAAGCCTGTCTCGAACTCGCGTAATTTGCCGCACGACAGTTTCCAAATTCCAGGCGCCGCCGGCTCCGGAAATCAATTCCGGGCTGGTCTCGTATTCTTCGAGGATTCTCCTCAACGTCTCTAAATCGCCGCGCTGATAGGCGCCGTTCGCTTCCTTCATTAGAGACTCGCGCTTCTTCCGGTCATGTTCGTCGATGGCGAAGTCTGGGTGGACGCGTTTGGCCACTTCGCGGTAGGCAGTTTTCAGATCTTTGGAAGCTTGGAAGACAGGCGGCTCGCGGACATCGTCTTCGATCCGAAAAGTTCCATCACTTTGCTGCGATCGAAAACGTCCCCGCCACGACGAGACGCCGTCGGAAACGGGACTTGCTCTCATGCCCCCCAGCAATTCAGAGAGTTCTTGCTGGATTTTCGCGCCGTCGATGTACAGATCTTCTGCGTGGGCTTTAGCGATTTTCGCATTCCATTCATCCAACTTGAGATACAGAATTCCAACCTCCCGCATGTAACGGATTTCAAAGGCATGAATTTCAGAGCGGAGATTCGTGAGAAATAATTCCCGATCAACCAACCGTGCACGAAGCTGCACCAGTTCTTGCAACTCGGCTGATGGCTTTCCCCGGTCCAGTGGCGCTCGCCGAACTATTTGGCTGTTCATGGCCGCGAAATAGGCTATCAACCTATGGCAGTTCGAATGGCAATTTCTCGCAGACGCAAAACAAACTCGCAGCGCAGACTTGAGGATCGCCGCCAAACATCAAATGCCGCTTGGCAAGAATCGTACAGGAGTCGTCATCTGTCTCGACCGGAGGCGGGGACAGCGGTTTGGGCGGAACTCCTTCGCCACTTGCGCTAGAATAGCAAGCGCACCTCGAAATGCAAGCCATCGATTTCAAGACATCCACTTTGCGGATCTCGCGCACGGAGCTGCGACAAGGAAACACCGCACCCACGGAGTAGCCCCGTGAACGAGTTAGTCAGTCGGAAGAAGTCGCACAAAGCAGCTCTTCAATTTGTCCTGATGATTGGGGTCGTCAGTTTCTTCGCCGATTTTACATACGAAGGATCTCGCAGCGTTACGGGGCCTCTACTGGCAGTCCTGGGGGCCAGCGCCACGGTTGTGGGAATAGTTGCAGGCCTCGGCGAACTATTGGGTTACGGGTTGCGTCTTGTCTCCGGTCCCTTGAGCCAACGGACGGCGAAGTTCTGGCCGATCACCCTCTTTGGATACTTCGTCCAGATGCTCTCCGTCCCTGCACTCGCGCTCGTGAGCACATGGCCGCAAGCTGCGGTTCTAATCCTGTTAGAAAGAATCGGCAAGGCGATTCGGAACCCTCCACGCGACGTGATGCTCTCCCACGCAGCAAAAGAAATCGGATACGGATGGGGCTTTGGCCTTCACGAAGCGCTCGATCAAACGGGTGCGCTCGTCGGCCCATTGCTGGTCGCATTGGTGCTCTCGTTCCATCATCAGTATCGGCAGGCGTATGCCGCGCTCTTAGTTCCCGCATTGTTGACTCTGTCGCTTTTGCTGGTTGCACGCTGGCGCTATCCGCGGCCGGAAGAACTCGGCCCTAAGTCGCCTCCCCGCATAGAGGCCAAAGGATTTCGTCGACCGTTTTGGTTCTATCTCGGTGGCGCGGCGCTCGTGGCTACCGGATTCGCGGATTTCTCTCTGATTGCTTATCATTTTGAAAAAGCAAACACTATTTCGCACGGTTGGATTCCGGTCTTTTATTCCACCGCGATGGCAGCAAGTGGACTTGGCTCTTTGATTTTCGGGCGGCTATTTGACCGGGCAGGAATACGCATTTTAATCCCGTTAACGTTGGGTACCGCGCTCTTTGCGCCCCTAGTTTTTCTCGGCGGCTTCGGATTATCCTTCGCAGGCGTCGCTCTGTGGGGCGTTGGAACGGGCGTACACGAATCACTCATTCCAGCTGCCGTAGCGACGATGGTACCAGCGGAAAAGCGCCCTAGCGCTTATGGAATTTTCACGGGCTCGTACGGCTTGTTCTGGTTTCTCGGCAGCGCGGTGATAGGATTCCTCTATACCGTCTCGTTGAATGGACTAATTGCATTCTGCACGGCTGCGGAAATCTGCGCGATTCCCTTTTTCGTTATTGTCGATCGGCTCGAACGTCAAACACGCAGGGAAGTTCAGAGTCTCTAGCTCACTTCGGGCGAAGCCGGTTCATCTTCGCCGGCTGTATCCCGTGTTGCGCTCGACTTGCGAGCTCCCTTCGAATGTGCGGACGCACATTCGAGGGGATTGACGAGGATTCCGCCAGAATGCGTAGGTCGACCGTCGAGATGCTCGGTAGAAAAGAAAGTACCGTGGCGAGAGGCGTCTGCGAATTACGCACAAGGGCCAAACGCACGCTGTAATGCTGCGTCCATCGCCCACTCGCCGCGATTGCGGCAACAACCCTCACGGGAGCATTGATACGAGAAAGTACTCTGAGAACCTGGCCCTCGTTGAGGAAGGGACTTTCGAGCACGATCGGGATCGCCTCAGGTTGGCCGTCAGCAAGAAGTGCTCCCGCAAGGCGTGCCGATCCGCGCCGTGCCAGAATCATCTTCTGTGCCGGCGGCAATTGGGGCAGACGCGCGAGCACCAGTTCCTCTGCGAGTTGTTTCAGCGCTGGCGCTGCCGATGCCGCCATCGTAAGTTGGACTAAATCTGTAACGAAGAGTTCACGGACCAAACGGAGCCCCAATGCATGTGGCAGGCGCGGATGAAACGCGAGGCCGCGCCGCACGGCGTAATTGCGAAGCCACGACTCCCGGCTAGCTACCTGCTCGATGAATGAGGCTGAAAGTTCTTTGCGCAGCAGCAAGAGGCACAGACTCTTCTCATCGAAACGAGGGTTGTCGAGGAGGCCGAGCAGGATATCCTCGCGGGGATCGTGGAGCAGTAAAGGTATATCTTCCTTTGCGGCAGAACGAGCTCCCTCCCTCGTGACGCTTCTTGTATCCTGCATGTGTGCCTTCAATCGGTAGTTCGACGGAAGTTTCGCCGTCTTAGGTTTCCGATAGCAGCCTCATCGTTCCCATGGCAGCTCTGGTTTTCCAAAATGGGCCGTAGTTGGTCGTTAGTCGATGGATCGGCCTCAAGAGATTCAACCGCTCTATGATCGCGGCCAGCCGAAAGTCGAACTGCCGCACGAATTCAGCTATAGCGGCTGGGGCGCCAGTTCCGAAGGCCCTGACTCACACAGACTTCGAAGAACACGTTCAACGCGATCCAAGCGAGCTAATGCCGCTTCTACTGCGGAAGTACCTTCGGCCTTCGCAGCACGCGCCCGATTCAGCGCGTTTTCGGCGATTCGTGTCACCTCGTGGAGAAGTTTTCGGATCTCGACTTGCAGCAGTCCTCTGCTTTCCTCGACGCGATTGATAACGTCCGATTGGACGCGCGTGCTGTTCATCTCCATCAAGTGAGCTAGGAAACCGCGAGCTTCTCTCTCAATCACGCCGTAGGCGCGAACCATGCCGAGGAGAACGTCGGCGATATATCGCAAGGGCGAGGCCGGCAGCGAGACGTGAAGCGACCGCTCAAATGTAAAGCGCGAGGGAACTCGAAAGCCGCGGTCCGAATCAAGCGAATTGGGCATTCGGATGAATTCGGGAACTCCAGATTCGGCGAGCTTTTTGAGAAAATCGTTTCCGATTTCCACGAACCGTGCCGCTACCTTCCGGTATTCCTGCTCCGCGGCGGTTTGCTCGGCATCGAGCCACGGCCGGAGATTGCTCTCAGAAACAATCTGAGCCGCGCGAAACGCGCTTCTGTGGAATGTCGGCCCATAACGCCGTGGAAGCGTTCTCAACTCATTTTCAAATTCCTCATTTACCCGTGGCATTGCTGCGCTGAGAAAAGCTTTCCGCTGTGAGAGAAATATATCCGAAAGATGATGCTCTTCTGCCATGAAGAGATAATTTACGTCCCGGAGCGAGCGCTCGGCCTCGGAAATGGTCTGGCGCAGGCTGCGAATCCTCCGCTCCGATTCTTCAATCGGACGCACCAGGGCATCTCGTTCTTCGTCAAGGACCGTGAAAAGCTCGCCGCTCAGCCGCCTGAAGCCACGCTCGGCGGCGGCTTGAACCAGGTCACGTCCCGACTCACTTACTAGTTTTTCCAGCGCTGCTATCAGCTGCATCCAATCTCGAGCTGATTCGCGGCCGCTGAGCTGCTCTTCCGCACTCACTTCATAGACCGGGTCCACCGTCCGGCCGATCTGCTTTTCCAACGTTTTGCTGGTAAACGCCTTTGCGACGCGACGCTCGTCATCTGATGTGCGGTCCGCCTTGTTCAAGACAACGATAATATTCGCGACTTGTTTTCCGATCTCGCGCACTAGAGCGAGTTCCTCGCCAGCGATCGGGGGATCTGCTCCGACGACAATGAGGGCGGCGTCAATATGGGGAACGAACGCTCGGGTCGCGGTCGTATTTCCGGAAAACACTGATCCGAGCCCAGGCGTATCTACCAAGCACATTCCGCGCGAAAGCAAAGTACTCGGAGAAAACACCTCGACGGCTACCACTCCCTTGTTGTTCTCTGGGTTTAATTCTTCGGTTACGTATTCCGGCAGATTTTCTGGAGGGATGTCCGTCCAAGTTCCTCCTTGAAAGCGAACCCTGGCTCGCCTCGTGCTGCCGTGGCGAACAATAGTTGGAACCGTGGTAAGCGGCAAAACTCCGGTGGGCAGAATCCGGTCGCCCACTAGAGCGTTTAGCAGCGTCGATTTGCCGCGCTTAAACTGGCCGACGCACGCCAAATAAAATCGCCCTTCCGTCACTCGCTGCGAGAGGCCAGTAGCCTCGTCTTTCACTCGTTCCGAGCCGAGTTCTTCGGCCAAGCCCGCCAAGCGGCGGAGGCGATTTTCAGCAGCGTAATCCTGCGGCATGTTTTCTCCGCCACCATCGCGAATGCTCATGACGAACCGCCAATTGGAGAATAGTGGCCGGCTCCCTGCATAAGATAGTCCACATGAAGAAGCTTCAGTTTCACTCGGTCGCCGTAGTGATATCGCGGGTTCGCGGCTAGTTTGCACATTTTTACGATCGCACCTGGCAAATGGCCGCTCAGCCCCAAGAGTTCTTCGCGAAAGGTGTCCACATTGAGCGCGCTCAAGGCATACCTGTCGATGCAGGTGTTCAACAATTCGCGGGCCGCACTTTCCGAAAGCGGTCGCACTGGAATGCGATATTCGTCAGTCCAATAGAGACTCCAGGCGTATCCAATCTCAACCTGCGAATATCCCCTTCCCGCGAGGTAGACGGGTGTGTTCGTGCGATTCACAATTTCCTTGAGCAATTTGGCAAGTGTTTGTGAAATGGGAGACAGGTGATCCACAAAGACGCGGTATTCGCCTCGCTCAGCCGCGGTGAAGAGAATTCCTCTCAGCCGAAGCGCTGACTGCTCAGCCATCCAGCGGCTCAGCGTCGCCTCTCTGCACCTGTCATTTTGAACTTTTTTCTGTACGAAAGGATCGCCAGCCAAGTAAAGTCCGCGAATTAGGTGTTCAACCAACTGCCGGCGAGTCGCCGGTCCAGTCCAGTAGATGCACTTTCGCTGTTCGTTTCTGGAAAGATCCGCAAGCACGTTCCCGACCAAGAACGTCTTTCCGGAATCGGCGGGCCCCCAAATGAGCTGACTTTGGCGATTTCGCAGAGCTTCGCGAAGTCGGTGCGTTTCATTTTCGCGCCCGATCAACCGCTCCGCCGCTGCGTTGAAGTGCATCATCGTGAGGAAAGCCGCAAAATTCTCTAGCACTCTTTTATTTACTTGTGGGCTGATGAACGTACTTAATTACCTCGACGTCTGACATGGCGATTAGCCCTTGGTCGACAACTTGGTCCAAAAAAGGCAGCAGCTTTTGAAGTTTTTCTTCTGAATCTACAATGCTGACCATTACAGGAGACTCAGGGGAGAGCGAAAAAACGTGAGACCTATGGATTAACGTACTGGCGCCGTATCCAGCGATTCCACGAAGAACCGTCGCACCAGCAATGTCAAGCTCGCGGCATTTTTCGACGATAACACGGTATAGAGGCTTGTCTTTCCATTTGTCGTTTTCGCCGAAATACATACGGAGCATCTTGGCTTTTCCCGCTAGCTTCATTCCCGCACCTCCTTCCTCCGCTCAGTGACGCCGAAATTATGCGTGTATTTGATGATGTCTACTTCAGAGAGAACCACCAGCCCTTGCTGCACCATCTGATCTAGGACCGGAAAGTAGGACTGGAGTTTTTCTTCTGTATCGACTACGGACAGCATAATCGGGAGGTCATGCGATAAATGCATCGCTGAGTCTTTACGAAGCCGTCGGTTCGCTCCGTATCCAAGCACGCCGTGATAGACCGTCACGCCCGCGATATCGTTAGCCCGCATGCTTTCGATCAGCGCCTTATGCAATGGCTGACCACGCCATTTATCACTCTCACCGATGAAAATGCGCATCAGCTTCGCTTTGCCTTGGAGCTTCAGGGCAGGTAACGATTCTTGGGCCGGTTTCTTGGCGATTTCTGCTGGCTTCACCACCATCGTGTCTTGAATTTCGATCAGTCCGGTTCCGGCCAGTTGCCGGAGCTTCGGTAAAACCTCCTCCACCTTTTCCGCTGACTCAACGAATTCAATCTTCATTGGAAGATCAGCGGTGAGAACTTCAATGCGGGTGGTGTGAAGATGGTGGTCCGCGCCAAACCCCGCGACTCCTCTCACGACGCTGGCGCCAGAAATACCGTGGTAAAACAAAAAATTTAAAATCGCCGAATACAGGGACTGCCCGTGATAGTGGTGGTCCTCACCTACATAAATGCTCACCTTCTTTGCCGGCCCCTCTTTCAGCATTGCGCCTCCTTAGGCTTCAATTCCACGCTGTGCGATAAGAAACTCCGCCGCTCGTCCGAGAACCCCTTCCCCAGCGTGACCTCCACTCTTCGCGCGTTCCAGGTAATCTTCTAGCAGCGCCATAACCTCACCGCCGTTTCTGGCCAAAAGCTCCTGGACACTTTCCCTGGCCGTCTCGGGGACCTTGGCTATCAGTTCTCGACCGTGTCGCAAGCACAGCATGCCGTTGTCGCGCAGCCAAGAGTGTCCGTCAGAGCTACGAAATTGACTCGCAATTTCGATGAGGCGGCGTTCCTTTTCGCCGTGCATCCGCCGGCATATGTCGCAGTCCTCCGCAACCGGAGAAGCAGGCCCCCAATCTGGTTTTGCTATGGCTCCGAGAAAAATCACTGCCGCGGAAACCGCAGGAGTCGAGTTGGCCACCATCCAACCGTGCCCATTGCAAAAGCGGCAACACTCGCTGGGAGGTAGATGTTTCAGTAAATCATTTTGGAAGTCTTTCAACGCGGCGCAGAGTGCGCAAGCGGTTCTTGTAGCGATGCTGGTGATAGGCAATCTCGATGCAGCCGCTCTTTGTCTCATGCGATTGTCCTTCCTGTGATAGCGCCGAACCAAACAGCAAGAAATCCGATGCCGACACTGAATGCTACGTTCATCGCCGCAATGAGAAATTCGCCGTCTTGAAACACGCTAAACGTTTCATATTCAAATGAAGAGAATGTGCTATATCCACCAAGGAAACCAACTACGAGCAGGTACCTCCAACTCGGGCTTAAATGCGCCCTTTCAGATAAAATGGTCATAATAAAACCGATTAGGAACGAAGCCGTGATATTGATCACGAGGGTGCCGTAGGGAAATCGCGGTCCCAAACGACCGCTTACGTATCCACCAGCCCAGAAACGCAACATCGAACCAATCGCTCCTCCGAAAGCAACAACCAGGTATTTGTTCATGGAGAAGATGCTTTCTTCGCTCCTTTCGAATAGTCATACCGCTCCCTCCTATTGCAGCCGAGCTCTCACTTCAGGAACGGAATCATCTGAACGAACTTCGCCTGCATTTTCGTCGCGTACGCGGATCTGTTTAAGGCTTTCCTCGACCTTTTCGATTTCATCCCCACTGATTTCCCGCTCGCCCAGCAGTTGCTCTGCTTGCGCTCGGTAGCTTTCGGCGTAGTCTTCGAACTTGCTCTTAAACTGCCGCAATACGGAATCTGACCAGTTTTTAGCCAATTGCCAGTATGTTTCGTACGCGGTATAGAACTCCGGCGGCAATCCACGAGAGATCTGCGCTCCTACAGACCGCTGCACGGCCGCTTGTCCCAGAAGCCGCGTCACCCTGGGGCGGGAAATATTCAGAGTGAAAGAAGGCGACTCGAAAACCGGGGCGCCACGAACGAGCGCACGGAACTCGTCTTCGGTGGGAGCGTCTGGAATTTGCAGATCCTCCGCACATTTTCGAAGATCGGTGGCTAGCCGCGCGGCCAAAGTCGTGATTTCCGACTGAAGCTTTCGAGCCTGCACCTGAACAAATTGTGTAAGGCTATCCCTTATGAGCTGACCTGAAACCACCACCCCGTAACTTCCATGTGTCCAAGCATGGAGGAACCGCTTGGCCGCATCGGCAATTGCTGCTGATACACCCGCACCAGATTCCTCCAGGTACCGGAGGTTCGCCGCTTGCGTCTCCTGTAGGGCTCCGGTGGTTCTTCGCAAGAGCGCTTCGGCAATGCGAGCCCGGTCCCTCGACTGTGGTGAAGACCCACCCCGCCGTTTGACCCTAGCCTCGAGCGCGGCAACCACCGAATCACGCAGCATTCCAATTTTTCTCCGGAGAGATCCCGCACGTAGTTCTTGCGAGCGCGAGTACAAGGGACTTATGTCGCGATTGAACCAGTTGTCGAGCATTCCGCGGCAGGACGGGATGATGCTGACTGGATGCACTGGAAGGTCCAGCCTACACTCGGAAGCAATATGCTCCTTAACGTAACGAAGAATGCGTTCGCGATCTTGTGGATCCAACAAATCCGCTTTGCTGAGTAACACGTGGACCGGGATCGCCGCCTGCTGCAGTGTCATGACAGTCTGCACGTCGTCTGCGGTGAGCGTTGAGGCGCCGTCGATCAACACCACGCCGAGATCACATTTCGGCAGATAGGCCAACGTCTCTGCAGCACCGCTCGTGGCCAGTGAACCGAGTCCGGGCGTATCTACAAATGAGACGCCGCCTTCCAGTCTCCTGGAAGGGAGCGTCAGCACTAAGCGCGCGACATGCTTTTGATTCCCTGGATTTTGCTCTTCCGTTGCAAATTCCGGTAGCTGAGTAATCTCCAGTATCTTCGTCGGTGCTTCGGAGAACCAAACCTTCAGCGAAGCTGTATCGCCGTGAACGATCCGAGTGGGAACAGCGGTGATTGGTGTGACTCCAACCGGCAAAGCGTCAGTTTCAAGAATGGCATTGAGAAGGGATGATTTCCCCGAACTGACGCGGCCGAATACCGCAATTTCGAAGCTCTTGTCTTCCGCCCGATCGAGAATTGCTGTGATCGTTGGCCTGAACTCGATTAACCCGTGGTGACGGACGATTTCCTCGATCTTCTTGAGCAGTTGCAGGTCATTTCCTGCCCGCTCCAACCGCTCCAGCCGAGCCTTCAGATCGTCTCCTACTCCCGCCGAAAGATAGTGGTCAAAACGTGAAACCAGCGCGCTCAATTCGCCAACGATACCGTTGAGTTCCCTGGCGACGTTTTCGGGAACTGCTCCATATCCGCGCATGTATTCGGGCTTCAACTCTTCGACGGCGATATCGATGGCGCCGAGATGAACGTGCAGAGCACGTGAGGCGGGGACGAAAGGCTTCCCACGGTCGATCCCCTGGCCGTCCAGCACCCGAATGAGCTGCGCCCTCACTCGGGCTATGTAGTCCTCGATGGTTCTTCGTTGAGCAGGAAGTACGTCATCTGAGTACCTTGGGAAAGCTGCCTTGGATTTAGCTGTGTTGAGAATTTCTTCTATTTCGCCAAGGACCTTATCTATATATTGGCAAGTCACCCGAAGTCGGTTCCCCTGGTACGGGTTTAGAGTTTCACGGACTTTCTGCTCGCCTGAGTTCATCGGATCACGCGAACTCCATCGACAGATTGAGCTAATACGAGGGTAAGTACAGTGGGAGGCCTACAAGGCAAACGACTCCCCTCGCACCATACAACCTTCATAGGAGTCATCTGCCCCTTTTGGGGCGGTTTAGGGTGAACTCCAACACCCCGGAACAACGCAATTATGTTCACTTCGAAGACTTAAGTCAATCGCTCCCAGCGGGCCTAACGTTTGGCTGGCCAACCAGTAGATTCAGCGCTCTTTCGGGAGAGTTCAATTCATCGTCGGTCGCTAGCTCCATGTGAAGTCC
This sequence comes from Candidatus Acidiferrales bacterium, assembly GCA_030038275.1. Lineage (GTDB taxonomy): Bacteria > Acidobacteriota > Terriglobia > Acidiferrales > UBA7541 > Palsa-295. The sequence goes on from JASHPG010000100.1 coordinate 13,617, forward strand.
ACCATGACGCAACGCGAATCGCTGCATGTTTTCAGCCGTGCGTTCGAGGACATTGGCTGAACGCAGCAAGAGACGATGAGCTAGTTCCGAATTCGGGGATTTCTGGATGATCACGTGAAGGTGGCGGAGACAAACGCACGGAAGTTGGGCGTCTTCGAGCGGGCGACTTGCCGCTTCGCCTAAGAAATCGTCGATTGTCAGCGCTTCATTTTCCGCGACAACCTCGCAAGCGCGACACTTGTCGCGGCCCGGAAGAAACCCTTCGAATTCCGCTCTCCAGTCGCCGTGTAACTGGCGATCTCGCCATAGGGACCGAAGTCGTTCTGCCAAAAAGAACAATGTGGGCGGATAACCAGACGCAATACCCTGCGGCGAAGCGAGCCGCGCATACTCGCGAGTGTGCAGCGTGCAGAAGCCTGAGTGCGACGCATGGAGCGACTGCTCGTCATGGCTGTGACTCAAATCATATTGGAACTGGCTCATGAATCGGAACGTTGCGTCAGCCATTCGTTTGCACACGAAACATGACGACACCCTCAGAGATGGCCCAGTTTCTGCGGTGTGCGTGCGCCCCGGCGGATCATCAGCCCGTCTCTGGCCCGTCAATTTCGACCCGATTTCTTCGAGCCGCTGTATCGCCTTCGTCAGCCTTGCTGGTGCAGTGGCTTTGAAAGTAGCCTCCAGTCGCCGACAGGTGGCTGCTAATAGATCGCCATACCGCTCGCCCACGAGATAATCGATCAGCGCATGCTCAAAGTGAGGCATTCCGCTTCTTTGCAACCGCTTTTCATCCTCCGTCACCTTAGCGGCAAGAGCTTCCGCAGCCGAAACGGCAAACAGTGATACTTCCTCACCACATTCTTCCTCGGCCAGCCGGCGCCGGATAAACTCTAGAATTTCGTGCTGTTGTTCAACTGAACATAGATCTGCCTTGTTGACCACAATGAATAGCTTTCGTCCCAGCAGCCGTACTTTCCGCAGGAACAGAACCTCCTCCCGCGAAAGCGGAAAGTCGAAACTCGTCACCAACACTAGGGCGTCGATCTGCGGGAGGAAGCGGTTCGTCGTGGCGGTGTTCTCGACGATGGCTGATCCGAGACCGGGGGTATCGACAAGAAATGCTCCACGGCGAAGGATTTCCGCTGGAAGTTGAACCTCCGCCAACTCAATTTTCCGACGGTTGCCTGGATTTCCTTGCTCGGTGATCCATTCCTGAATTTCGGAAAGCGATATTTCGTGCGTCAGATTACTGTCTTCAAAATGGATCACCACTCGCTCGCGCGAGTTATAGCTCACGGCTGTAACAACGGAGGTAACCGGCACCACTCCTGTGGGAAGTCGATCCATACCCAACAGCGCGTTCATAAGCGTCGTCTTTCCGCGACTGAACTGTCCGACGAGAGTTAGATAGAAGCGATCTTCGGCCAGACGCTTGAGCGAGCCTCTCAGGTCGAGGTCGATTTCCTCTTGTTTGGTTTCCCGCGCAACCGATCTGGCTTCGCGGATCAAATTCGCTAATTCGAATTTAACCGCTTCATAATCGCGCAACGACGCGCCCCCAAGCAGAGTCGCGGCATCGGCGAACTGCTCCTCAATCTTTTCGTCGGAGATATTGGGCTCGCCTGTCATAACATCACCCCTACCCACGTACGCTGACCGACACCACGTCTATCCCCGAAGTGCGCGACTCTCTACAACCTGATTTCGAAGATTGATCAGCATGCGCAGTACGACGTCAAGTGATTGCGCTTTAAGACTTGATTCCGTTCTTCGCGCGATTTCGTCCTCGATGGGCTCCCGTGCGAATTCGAAATGCTGCGCCAGTGCGGTCCTGGCTTCCGTCCGAAGAAACCAGTCGGCTTGCGGTAACATTGCGATCAGACGACAAACGCCTTGCAATTTGTCCGGGGTTGGGGCAATTGTGAGACTAATCCGGGCCGTCGTGATGACAACGTCAGGATCAACTTCATACAGCAATTTCTGCAATCGCGCCCAGTCTTCCTCCACGAGATTCAAGTCCGAAAGTATTCGAAGCGCCCACCTCCGCCGTCGCAAGCTCGACGGAGATTCTTCCTCTGCGGACGGGCTCGGCGAATTAACGGCCCCCAAAAGATACGGTTTGGCTGCTTCTCCAAGTTTGCGAATGGCCTCTTCTGCACATGACCGACAAACATCGTCTCCGAGGGCCCAGAGAAAATATGGCATTACTTCCGCGCGCCGAAATCCGCCGAGTGCTTCCACTACTCCTGGAAGAAGCTGATCGAGTGTCACTTGCCGCAGGCACTCGAACACGTCGTCGGATTGCCAACGCCCAAGCTCTCGTGCGGCCGTGCTTCGAACGACGTCTTCGGCGTGTCGAACGACTGGATCCTTGATCGGTGGATGGTCGAGTAGATATTCAATCAAGACCTCCTTGGCGCCCAATTCGGCGAGGGTCTCGACTGTTAATTGCCGCGGCTGATAAATTCCTCGCGGGGGGCCTTCGATCAAGGAGCGTCGCAGTGGAGGGATGGCCCGCGCGCCGCATCCTATCAGAGCTGCCGCCGCGGTCGAGCCGCCCCGCAGCGACTCCATATCCCGCACCAGAGAAGCAATCTCTAGATCCGTTAACTCTCTGACTACCATGGAATCCAACTCCCTGCTTCGAGCCCTCACATACGTCATGACATCCCGTAAGTATGCATGAGCGACCTGCACCGATAGCTCAACACACGGCGTCCGCCGAAGCTTAGTCAGGGGAGTTGCGCCGGGAAATCAAGGACTGACTCCACGACAAGATTCCCCTGTCAGGAGTCATCATCTGCCCCGGCTTCAGGACAGCGGTTGGAGGCCGAACTCCTTAGCCCTATTGTGCATTCTACTTGTAAAACACGGTCAAAAGCAACCTCGTCAAGAAACGAAAAAAGCCACAAATGGCTTAGTCGTGCTCAAACCAGTTCGATCTTCCTCTGCTCGCGAGCTCAGTTGCTGCACATTGTGTTCCTCCTCGGTGAATCCTCGCGTGTGCACGGCTCTTCAGCTTTTCTCGAAGCCCTTCCATTTTGAATAGACGCTATGCCCTGCATATCGAGCCCTGGAGCCTAATTCGTGTTCAATTTCGAGCAGCCGGTTGTATTTCGAAACCCGCTCTCCGCGACAGACAGAGCCAGCCTTGATCTGGTGGACGTCGGTTGCAACGGCAAAATCGGCGATGGTTGTGTCGTCCGTTTCGCCCGATCGGTGGGAGATAACGGTTGTATATCCATTGCGGCGGGCTAGCTCAATACAACGCAGTGTCTCGGTAACTGTACCGATCTGATTCAGCTTGATCAGAATTGAATTGGCAATGCCGCATCGAATTCCGCGGGAGAGGATGTCGGGATTGGTTACGAAAATGTCGTCACCGACAAGCTGCACCCGGCTGCCTAGCTTTTCCGTGAGCAACGGCCAACCACCCCAGTCCTCTTCGGCCAACCCATCTTCCAATGAATAAATCTCCGGATATCGCTCGATCCAGTCTGCCCACAAACGGATCATTTCACCGGGAGATTTCTTGGATTTATCTGACTTGCGAAACACGTAAGTTCCTTCCTCAAAAAACTCGCTCGCCGCTGGATCGAGGTTGATGGCTATACCAGAGCCGATGTTATAACCCGCCTTGTGAATGGCCGTCCGAAGGAGCTCCATGGCTTCCTCGTTTGAACGCAAGCGCGGAGCGAAGCCGCCTTCGTCCCCTACACTTGTGTCGTATCCTTTGACGTGCAAGATCTCTTTTAGAGCATGAAATGTTTCGGAGGCAGACCGCAGGGCATCAGCAAACGTCGGAGCTCCCACAGGAACGATCATGAACTCCTGGAAATCCACGTTGTTGTCGGCATGTCGGCCCCCGTTTAATACGTTAAACATCGGAACCGGAAGGACGTAGTTTTCGCGAGGCGACAAATACTGGTAGAGTGCCTCTTTTCGCTCCGCGGCCACGGCTTTCGCAGCCCCGATGGAAACGCCGAGAATCGCGTTGGCCCCGAGCCGAGCCTTGTTCGTGGTGCCGTCCACAGCGACGAGTTTCGCGTCGAGCGCCTCTTGCTCGGATGGGTCCATTCCAATTACCGCCGGCTGAATCACGTTGAGGACATTCTCGATCGCCTTGCGAACACCCTTTCCTCCGAATCGCTTCATGTCCCCGTCACGTAATTCCACAGCCTCATTCTTCCCAGTGGAAGCTCCCGATGGGACTTTCGAGATACCTACTGCACCGCTGTCGAGCAACACAGCTACCTGGATCGTCGGGTTCCCGCGCGAATCCAGAATTTCTAAGGCGTCTAGGCTCACGATCTTTGACATTAGCGTTTTATCCTTATTGTGGAGGCATTCCCCCAGCTTGCAATACGGAGATGAGTTTTTGCTGAATGAAGCTTGCCACTGGCATTCGTCGAATCTTCTCAGCTGTCTTCCCAACGGGATATGAGTACGTGCGCAGGTGTACTCGGCCGTTGTCCCACACCCCGTAGCAAGCCTCTGGCTTTCCAGTCTTCGGCTGTCCGAGGCTTCCCGGATTCATGATGATGCGACCGTCAATGTAACGGACAAAAGGGATGTGCGTATGCCCGATAAGAATGATGTCCGCAGGGAGACGCGCGCAATCATCTTTCCACTTGTCGGACGCCTCGGTTCGATACTCATAGAGCGGGTCAGATGGCGTGGCGTGGCAGAGCAGGAAGAGAGTTCGGTCACGAACGATGTCGAGCTTTAGAGGAAAAGAGCAAAGATAGAGTCGCTGTTCCGAGGTAACGACTGCCTCAGTAAATCGACGGGTTGCCTCCGCCATCTCTCGAAATTGCGGGGAGCATCGGGGATCGTCTCCGTAACCTATGCATTGGTCGTGATTCCCGCGAACAACAGCCGTGGCCTTGTCCCTTACCAAGTCTATGACCTCCTTCGGTTGCGGTCCGTAGTTAACCAAATCTCCCAATACCCACAACTCGTCGTACGACTCTGGAAAGGCTGACAACGCGTCATAGTTTCCATGAACATCAGAGATAATCGCTATCTTCATTGAGTACCCCGCGCGAACGCTGAAATAGTATTTCCGAACGCACCCGTGTTCAGCCATCAGATCAAATGCCAGTTCTAAAATACTTTTGAGCATACCTGTCCAAAGCCGATTGAATGACTGGGTGCGACGCACGGGATGGAAGGATTCCCTCAACTTCGCCGGCCTTGTGATCGAGCGTGCCGGAGTCGGTGATCGCTATCAAACCCACTGCCCGCGCGGAAATTGAGGCCAACGGCACCACAGATTCCTGGCAAAGTACCAGAACGTCGAGTGGATCGCTGTCTTCCTTGAGTGTTTGCGGAATGAAACCAGAGTTCGCGGGATAATAAGCCGCTGAATAAAGGACTCGGTCTACTTTGCTCAGACCACGCGGCTTGTCGAGTTCATACTTCACATTGGACCCGAGCGGAATCTCGATAACGGTGCGAAACGCCTCGGGCACGTTATCACCCGCCTTCAAATCATGCCATGGATGAATCACGGCTTCACCGGTCGAAGGGCTGTCATCGGCGGTTGTCCGGAAAACGATGCTTTCGGTACGATCGACATTAGCGACTCCCCTGGTTGTACTTTGCCGCGATAATCCCGGATTTCCATTGTTTTCGATCACAAATTTTGTCATTTTCTGGTCTGGTCCTCGCCTTCGCAGAACAGCAGCTATTCCCAGAGATCGCGCTTTACCGTATCGCTTGCGTCTTCTCCACGGAATGCAGATGGCCCCCTCGAACGAGGAGGTGGAAAATCTCTTGCGCCCGCGCAAAACCTCGGAAATCTCCCCGAGATTCATCTTCCGGTTTGAAGTCCAGCTCCACAAATTTGTTTTCCCAAATAAAAAACGCATACTGGACGGCTTGACTAGCCTCGTCAGGGGCATCCCGATTCTTATCAATATGGAGATTTAGGATATCGATCTTGGGCATACCGGACTGCTGATTGACGAAACGGGTCGCAAGCAGATCAGCAAATTCCAAGGTCGCCGCCCAATCCTTGGACAGGATCATCGCGACATCCAGGTCGTATTCAATGTCGCCGCTCCCAGTGCAGTTGTGCATTGTTGGTCGGCCTCGTGAAAGAAGCTCGTCGAGTTCCGCTTCTGGCCCAGGGTCTTCGTCGAGTCGGCATCCTTCCTTGTCGATCGATGAAATCGCGAGAATGGGGCAGTTCAGCTCCAAGCTGAGGTCTGCGAGGCTCGTTGAAATTTCGTCGATCCTCGCTCGCGGGTCGGCCGGGGGATTGGGCAGCGGCACCTTTTGCAAATAATCGAGGAATATAACAATCCCATCCGTCCGAAAATCGTGCATCAGGTTGTACGCGGCGGCGCGGATGCGGTCCACAGTGTCTTTCCGCGATCCCTCCAACAAAAACACTTCCCGTCCATACTGGTGAATTCCATGCAGGCCTCTGGCCAGCACTTCCATCCCTTCCGACCCTGACTCCATATCTGAAGTCAGCATCGTAGTGGGATTCATTCCGGACTCTTTCGCCAGCAGGCGCGCGGTCAATACTCGTTGCGTCTGCTCCCAGGAATAAAACAAGACAGGAATGTGGTGATTCCAGGCGATATGGCTGGCGATGTGGAGCGCGAAATTCGTTTTACCACGTCGCGGAGCACCAGCGAGTCCATAATAAAATCCTGGCCGGAAGCCAGAGAGCAGTTGCGTTAGACGCTTGAACGGCGCGAGCGTGTAGCCCAGAAGAATCTGTTTCCCTTTCGGCCGATTTTTCGATTCCGCGACGATCGCGCGGACAGAGTCCCCGACTGGCCGGAGCTGTTTTCGCATTCGCTGCTTCTGGATATCCAACAGTTCTTGGATTGCTCCAGACGTGAACTCTGGCAACGACCGTTGTTCAGGCTGACGCTGCCTCGCGTACGATTCGAGTGAGGCGCCGAGCCTGAGCAACCGCTCTCTCGCTTGACGTTCCTTCAGCAAATCCAGGTACGAAAGCGCTTGGTCGAGCTGCGGACGCCGAAAGCAACCCATGTTGTCCAGATACTCCTTCACTTGCGGCGAGAAAACGCCTTGCTGTTCGAGTTTCGAGGCGAGGATTAGCAGGTCAATTGCGGAAAGACTTTGCTCCCGAATGGCCGAAAGTGCTTCAGCGATCAAACGAGCGGTAGCAGAGTGAAGTAACTGCGGGTGAAAACCCTCATCGAGCACCTTCTCAAGTGAGTACCGATCAGCTGCGATTGCCGAGAGAAGCGCCATCTCGATGTCAACGCCTTCGGTTCCCATTGTCGGTTCCCCCTTCTGCCTGTTTCCTCCGCTGCGGGAATTGCCGTTCGAAACCTGTCAAGAACTGGATTGCACGCTCGACCGGGCCTCTTTCTCGGCCCAGAGGGTCCTCTCGGTGATTCCAGTCATGTTTTCGAATGAACTCGTTCAGATCGGCTCGCAACTGTCGGAGGCGCATCTCAACACAAAAGCGAAGTTGCTCTTTGGAATCTGGCCTCTCCCAACGCTGAAGCGCTAACGTAACGTCGCGTAGGCAACGTGGAGATCGGTCCAATTTCTCTTTCCATATTTGTTTCTGCTGCAAATACTCCAGAATCTCAATTAAGGATTGTTTGCGTTCGGCGGAGTCGCGGCAAAACATGCAATCCGGACTCGGAAGGACCACTGGAGCTTTTGTTCTGCGCCGAAAGAAGAGCCGCGGTCCAGTACCCTGGAGATCTTTGGCGTCTGGCGAGGCTCCCAAGACGCGACCAATCAGGTTCTCGCACAGAATCGCTACCCCAATTCCGCTGGCTGGCCAGCACGCTTCCTCAACGCGCGTTGCAAGCCAGAAATGCCTAGCGCAGAAACCGCCACTCTCTACGAGTTGAACCCGGACCATTGACGACATCGTGGCTTCCCACAAGAACGAAAAAATCGCGTGGCGCTCGGCGTGGACTAGATTCGAGCAGATCAAACACTCCCCCTCGCGAAAACTCTCGCCGAGAGAGCTTTCCGTAAACCAATGCGAGATATTTGGTTGTTGCCCGCGGTTCACGTACCCCGCTCCAGTGTTTCTCAAACACACCGATACAAATAATCGCAGTTACACAACATCATGCCCAATAGGGCCAAGGCATGCGCCTGCTTGGAAACACATCAGTGGAATCTGCCGGTAAAGACATGACCCCGCGACAAGATTCCCTGTCAGGAGTCATCATCTGTCCCGGTCTCAGGACAGCGGTTTAAGGCCGAACTCCTTGGCCTTCACAATGATCTTACTGCAAGGTGCCGCAAAAGCAAGTTTGTGCCCTCGAATCTGTTACGCTAGGCGCACTCTTGGCTAGCGCGACGCATCATATTGATACTTTGCATTCGCTTGATTCTCCCAAACCATTGGCACGCAGAGCCAAGCTTCGAGCGGCGGCACCGGAACTGCGATTATCCAAATCACTCGGTTTGACTACCCTTCGGCTCTTTTTGCATAATTAAGTCGCGGGTGTTGGAGTTCGCCCTGAATCGCCCCAGAGGGGGCAGATGACTCCTACGAGGGTTGCCTTGCTACGGAGTTATCTGTCTCGCTAATGAATTGTCCGGCGCGGTACGCCCTCCCTAAAGAGAACTGAAGCACGCAAGACAGCGCGATGCGTAGTGTGTGACGCGTTAAAGCCCGTTTAGGAGGCGCTGTCGCTGTTTCCGTTCGATTCTGTCGGCAGGATGCGATGAGCTTCGAGAGCATACTGTTTGAAGGCCCGCACGGACCAACAGACGCTAGCACAGTCGAGCCTCCGCCTTTTTTTCAGGACTTGAATCTCGATCAAGTCCTCACACGCATCACGAAGGGCCGAGAAGAATACGATCTCGCGCCTTTCTATTATTCGCCGCTTCGATGTCTCGCCACCGTGGCGTACCGCCAGGAGGTGATGCACGACCTAGAAAACAGAGCTCTAATGGATGCAATAAATTTGTTTTCCGGAAAAATGCACGAAATGCGTGCAGCCATTGCGCAATCAGACCAGCTCCATTATTACAAGTTCGCGATGGAGCGGCGGTTCCTAGTTGCGGCGCAAGTTTATTTCGAGGCGGTCGACGGCCTCCGGCAGGACTTGCATTCGCTCGGCATCAAATCTCGCGGGCTATGCGCATTCCGCGACTATCTTGACGAATACAGCTCTTCCACTGCGTTCCGCGATCGTGCCAGCCAAACGCAGGGATTGCTGTCGGATCTGTCCGAAATACGATATGCCGTCCTAATCAAGGGCGGTGCCGTTACCGTTCGCAACTATGAGGGCGAAGCCGATTACAGCGCCGCCGTCGAAGAAACATTCGAAAAGTTCCGGCGGGATTCCAAAAACGAGCATTGGGTCGAACTCCCACGGTGGGATGGCATGAACCATATCGAAGCCCAGATACAACGCGGAGTAGCCCTGCTCCATCCGGACGCCTTTCGTCGATTAGAGGAATTCTATAGCGCAAACCGAAACTTTTTGGATAACACGATCGCTCGTTTCGATCGCGAGGCCCAGTTTTACGTTGCGTATCTTAAGTTTGTGAACAAACTTCGGGCGGCCGGACTCAACTTTTGCGAGGCGCAGGTGTCGGCTACCTCGAAAAATGTCGGGGGGCGTGATTGCTTCGACGTGGCGCTCGCAGCAAAATTGCTCGATGAACAACAGAAAGTAGTCTGCAACGGCTTTTGTCTTCGCGATCCAGAGCGCATCTTGGTCGTATCAGGCCCCAATCAAGGCGGCAAGACCACGTTTGCGCGCATGTTTGGCCAAATACACTATTTGGCTAGTCTGGGATGCCTCGTTCCGGGAAAAGAAGTTCGCGTCTTCTTATGCGACCAGCTTTACACGCATTTCGAAAGACGGGAACAAGCCACCAATCTCAGGGGCAAGTTGCAGGACGACCTTCTGCGCATTCACGCAATCCTCGAACAGGCAACCTCGAACAGCATCCTAATCATGAATGAAATTTTCTCTTCAACGACCCTCAAGGATGCTCTCTACTTGAGCAAGAAAATCCTGCAGCAGATTTCTGACCGGGACTTGCTCACCGTTTGCGTCACGTTTTTGGACGAATTGGCCTCCCTCAATCACAAAACCGTGAGCGTTGTCAGTATAATTGATCCAGTAAACCCAACGGTCCGCACATATAAATTGCAGCGGCAACCTGCGAACGGGCTGGCCTATGCGCTCGCAATCGCCGAGAAGTACCACGTCACCTATGATTCTCTTCGCGAGCGGATTAAGTCATGAAAGTCCTACTCATGCACCGCGACAGGGATTTCGATCTGCCAAAAGAGCTCCCGCGGAATACCTGGAATCGCAGGAACGAACACGATTTCGATTTGCCGGCAGACTCCCCATGGAACTCCAAGACCCTCACACAGGATCTGGACTTGGAAACGATCTGGAGCGCCATGGCGGAGCAAGATGACTTCCTGTTTGAAGTGGCCCGGAAGGCGTTTCTGGACGCGTTCGACAACGACATTGACACGGTCTTGTATCGGCAGCAGGTACTGAAAGATTGCCTTGAACACCGATTGGTCGTCGTCGACCTGTATAACGTCGCGGTCGAAGCGATTGTCAAAGGGAGAAAAACTTCGTGGGGTTTGACCAGTCACTATCCGAGCTCGATGCTATATGGGGCGACCGATACGCTACAAGTCTTTCTCGATATTCTCAGACGGCTGAGGGGCATTGCCGAGCAAAACGCCAGTGCTTTCAAATCGGAAGGGTTCAAGGCGCTATTCTCGCGGCTCACGACCGAACTCAACGATGGCTATCTCGCCAGTATCGAGGATCATCTGGCCATGTCCAAATTTCGCCAGGGAGTCCTTTTTAGTGCCCAACTCGGCGACAGCAACGAGTGCGCCAAATTGGTCCTGCGCAAGTCAGCTCAGGGAAAACAGCGTTGGTTTGAACGGATTTTTGGGAAAGGGCCACCTGCCTATACTTTCCATCTTCATGAACGCGATGAGGCGGGAGGAAGAATACTGTCGAATGTAAGGGATCGGAGCATCAGCCGTGTGGCTGTTGCCCTCACCGAGTCCGCGGATCACATTTTAAGTTTTTTCACGATGCTGCGAGCGGAACTTGCATTTTATATCGGTGCCCTCAATCTCCGCGGGCGGTTGGCTGCGGCCGGAGGGCCGGTTTGCTTTCCAGTGCCAAGTCGTCCCGGGTCGCGTCAGCTTTGCTTTCACGAGCTGTATGACGTATCTCTGTGCTTGCGGATGAAAAGCCGCGTCGTGGGGAACACAATCGATGCCACCGGCAAAAATCTCATCGTCATCACTGGGGCCAATCAGGGCGGAAAATCTACTTTTCTGCGTAGCGTCGGCCTCGCACAAATCATGATGCAATCCGGGCTATTCGTAGGTGCCGAGGCCTTTGAAGGAGAACTCTCTTCTGCAATGTGTACGCACTATAAACGCGAGGAAGACGCGACTATGAAGAGCGGCAAGTTTGACGAGGAGCTCGCCCGCATGAGCGAAATTGCGGATCACATTGTGCTCAACACGACAATTTTGTTCAACGAATCGTTTGCGGCAACCAACGAACGAGAAGGGGCCGAAATCGCCCGGCAGATCGTCTCGGCTCTGCTCGAAAAAGGCGTTCGAGTGTTTTACGTCACGCATATGTTCGAATTTCCGCGCAGCTTCTTCGATGCCAAAAGGGCAGACGCAACTTTCTTGCGTGCCGAACGGTTACCGGACGGGACGCGCACCTTCAAATTGGCCGAGAGTGAGCCGCTGGAGACGAGTTACGGCGAGGATCTCTATCGGGAAATATTCCGGTAAGCGAGGAAGACAGTCGCGAGCGGAAGGGCGTACCGTCCGCCATTGCCGACGGACTTTACTCGGGGCAGTAAGGGTCTGCTGCAAGTAGCAGCTTGAATCGGGATGCTGTCCCATCCTGTCCGAAACGGAGGCCACTTGAACATTCGACGAGTAGTTTTAGACGTAGATAAGGCCATTTCTCGTCCCACTCTGTTAGAGATAGCCCGTGCAATCGATTCGGTTGCTGGCGTTCACGGCCTGAACATAACCGTGACTGAGATCGACATAGAAACCGTCGGAACTGATGTCACGATCGAGGGGGAAAACCTCGACGTCGACGCGTTGGTACACGCGATCGAATCCGCTGGGGCGGTTGTCCACAGCATAGATCAAGTCCTGGCAGGCAGCCAGATCGTTCAACAGGTACCTCGAAAACGATGAGACTCATTCGGGAGAGCTTCCGTGGGAATGCACTGCTGTCCTCCGTAACCGGACTTACGGACGGAATTCTGACAGCGTTGACTCTCGCTGCCGGAGCTCTCGTCGCCCCCGGCGGTCATCCAGTGTCCGTTCGCCTCGCACTTCGGATTGCGGTAGCGGCCTTAGTTTCCGGCGCTTTTGTGTTCTACGTCGCTCAGTATTCTCATTTGCGCGGAGAGCTGGTTCGGCTCGAAAAGCAACTCTCAATGACGGAACATGGACGATTCGCAGCAAGCCATTTGGGACGGCAGGTCGCAGCAGAAGCATTCACAACGGCCACTGTGTCGAGCAGCGCCAGCTTTGTTGGAGCGTTAATTCCATTGTTGCTCGGAGCTTTGTTCCCTAGTTTCCGCTGGGCAGCAATAGTTGCCTCCATTGGTTCGCTAGGCATTTTAGGATCGGTTTTGGCTCGCGTCGTCCGTGGCAGCTTTTGGCGTTGGCCAGCCGTCCTCATGGCAGGGGGCGTTGTGCTCTCTGTCTTAGGGGCCGCGCTTCATATCGTGTAAGTTGGGCAGGGTTGACGTGGCTAAAGCGAGAAATGGCGCAGAACCTTCGTTCAAAGACGTAGCGCGTCTCCTCGAAAAAGGGAGTTGCGTGCTTTGCTCGCTTTTGAAGCGCTTCCAATCTGCGTGCATTCAAAATGCGAGCGCCGACCGTGTTCAGCACCTCTGTAGCTTCCACACATGGGCGCTCGCGGGCGCAGCGAATACAGACGTAGCTGCTGGAATCTTTCTCCATGTTCTGGAATTAAGAGAAATGCGACTGGACATCGGGGGCGTTCCACGTTGCAGCCTGTGCGAGCAAATTGCCGAGGAAGAAGCTGAGCGTTCGAATGATTTCGTTCTGCTTCTTAAGAACGCGGAATTCCGCGCCTGGCTAGATCGGTATGGCGCCCTGTGCGTTCCACACGCGTCAAGGCTTCTGAAAAGGGTTCCGACTGGGGATCGGGCGGTCCTGACCTCTTTAGTTCAGAACACCGCGGCGCGATTGAAGGGAGAGCTACGCTGCTGTACTGGGCATCCCGAAGATCGGCGTTCAGCCTCGGCGCTCAGCCGGGCCGCTGAATACTTAGAGGGTCGACGGGGCTTAGCCATAAAGGACTGCCAATAGCACTCAACTTGCAGCTTCGCTCCGCAGAGCCGTCCCCTTATACCAAAATCGCTCAGGACCCGAGTACCTTGAAACACTGGAATGCGTAGGTGGCGTAGGCAAGACGCAAATACATGCGCTTCCGGTCAGGTAGCAGTCGCTGTCATAACCGGGCGACCGCTGGAAGAAATTCTGGAGCGCGTAGGGCACGGTCATCAGGCCTCCACGCGTGAACTGGCCAGCGTACTTGAGTATTACGGTTATCTTTGTCCTCGTCGCTGCGTCTCTGTGAAAGATCCCAGAAGTTTTCCCAAGCTTGCGATAGCACAGGTGCATTCTAACCGCTCATCTCACTGGCATTGGGTCGCAATCGAAGAAGGACGCATCTTTGACGGCGTTTGGGGCGATGCTTATGGGGTCGTCGATTGGCCTCACGATTTTCGCATTACGTCTTATCTTCCAGTCGATGACCTGTCTGCTCTTAATAGACCATAAGCTCCGATGCGAATAGCTTGCTCAGGCACGTTGCAGTGTATGGTCTTGAATCCATTGGGCAAAGTCAGGATGCAAACGAAGGCTCTTCATCTCCTCTCGCGTAAACCATCCGGTCGCCTCTGTTTCTCGTACGCAGAACGCACGGAACGCCCGGTCAATGTCGGCGCTTACCACATAGCATTTCCAACCGCGGCCGCATTCCCGAACTTCGATGCCGGCGACCCGAATCGGTGGAAGTGGTCCAACCCTTCTTCAGCCTCCCTGCGAGCCGCCAACTCCGGCGATTCTCCGGCTCGTATGGCACCGCCGGGTATGCCCCATGTGCCGCCACGATCCACTGAATAGGCCCGCTGCCGGAGGAAGGTAAATAGGTTCCCCGGCTGGCGAGACAAATCGAAGCAAGAGGCCAGCGCCGCCATGAGTGCCCCAGTGCACATGATCTTTTTCGCAGAAGGTCCAGCGATCCGAGGCCGGTCCTCTATTCGACACCGGCCTCGATACACACTGATGTGATGAGGTGCCAATCGGTTTTTCCACGGTGACTTACTTCAATCGCTCGCGGAGATTGATAATATCCAGGTTAAGCGATTCGACATCTCCAATTCGCTGCATCGCAGGCTTTTCCCCCAAGATTTCTCGTCGGGTGAACTACCCCGCGGCTGAATTTTCAGCAACACATGCATGCACGCGGGCATCTTTCTTTATGAGGGCCCCGCCCACTCCAATCACGCACTTTCACGCCAACCACAATCGCAAGGAGAAACGGAATGAAGCGCTTCCTGCTCATAATTGCTGCACTGCTCGCAACCGTCTGGGCGGCGCCAGTCGCTTTGGCCCAGCACGTGGAGATCGGAGTTTACGGAGACTACGTGCACCTTGGATCCATCGACACGAACATGGCCGGTGTCGGCGGTCGCATTGGATTCAACGTCATTCATTCGGTGATGTTCGAAGCACAAATGAGCTACGACTTCGATCAGACGTTCCGCGAAGGATTCACTTCCACCGGCAGCGGCGGTTCCCTCAACTTCACCAACTCAGGCCTGAAGGTCCTCACAGGTTTGTTTGGGCCGAAAATTCAGACGCCGGGCCCCGTAAAATTCTTCGTTACTGTGAAGGGTGGGTTTATTCACTTTGCGCTTTCGCCCGCGCCTGGATCGCCCGGGCAGTTCACGAGCGCTTTTGAAAATCTCCGCGCCAACAATGTTGACGGTATGCTTTACCCCGGCGCTGGGCTTGAAGCCAGCATTGGGCCCGTTGGGCTTCGACTCGATGTCGGCGACGACATCTATTTCACCAATCGCGCCTACCACAACCTCGCCATCCAGTTCGGTCCGGTGATTCACTTCTAGGTTGGCCCCTATGGGTCTATGAACTTCGCGAGCTTCGCTTCTCCATCGCGGCGTGGCGGCCGGCGAAATCCACCACCTGCTGGCCTACCGTGTTGAGCGCGTTCGCCGCCTTGACATCGGTGCAGTTTCCGTGCGCGTCGAAGATTGGCTCTACGGTATTCAACGCCGCGCCCAACGGCGTCGGCCATCCCCGCAGCGCATGGACGATTGCCCGCAACGCGTGCAACGTTGTCACCGCTGCTTGCCAGCCCGCCGCCGTGACCACGATGCCCACGGCCCGCCCATCCAGATAACTTTGCTCGTCGCCTCTGAGGTCTTCCAGTAGATCGAGCGCGTTCTTCACCAGGCCCGAAACGCCGCCATGATATCCCGGACTTGCGACGATCAACCCATCCGCCCGCCGCACCATTTGCACCAACTCCTGCTGTTCCTCACTGCGCGTTTGGTGTTCCGGCGCGAAATGCGGCAGGCGCACCAGAAACGGTCCGCTGAAGCAATGGACGGCCGCACCCGCATCTTCCGCGGCGCGCAGAGCCAATCGCAGAGCGCGGTCCGTTGACGACGGCGTGCGCGTCGTGCCGCCGATCCCCACTATCAGCGGCTTATCCGATTTCTCGTTGCGAAAGTCGCTTGTCATTGAACCTTCTCGCGTCCGCTGGCCGGTCAGCTTCCGCCTGGCGCTATCGTCGATCCGGCGCAGAAATCCAGAGCTTCAGCAATGCGGTCGTGAATGAAATTCAGCTCGGCAGAGGTAATCACATAAGGCGGCAAAATGTAAATCACATTTCCGAGCGGCCGCAGCAGCACGCCGCGGTCGATAAAGAAGTTGTACAGCTTCGGTCGCAGCTTGGAAAAATAGCCGGGGTCTTCCGCTTTCAGCTCGATAGCGGCCACCGTTCCGATCGAACGCACGTCGCCCACCGCCGGATGCTCGCGGACGGCCGCCAATCGCTCGCGGTGAATTTCGGCAATCGAAGCGATCCGCTCGAAAGCCGGCTCGCTTTTGAAAATCTTCAAACTCGCAACCGCCGCCGCGGCCGCGATCGGATTCCCTGTGTAGGAATGCCCGTGATAGAACGTGCGCGACGATTCCTCGCCCTGAAACGCCGCATGAATCTCGTCCGTGCAAACGGTCGCGGCCATCGGCAGCACGCCGCCCGTCAGCCCCTTGGATATGCACATCAAGTCGGGAACCACGCCCGCAATTTCACCCGCAAACATGCGCCCGCATCGACCGAACCCCGTCAGCACTTCATCATCGATCAGCAGGACGCCAAAATCCGTGCACATCTGCCGCACGCGCTGCAAAAATTCCACCGGATGGACGATCATTCCGCCTGCGCCTTGCAGCAGCGGCTCGACAATCACAGCCGCAATTTCGTTGTGTTTTTCTTCGAGCAAGCGCCGCAGCTTCTCGGTGCAATCGACGTGGCACGTTGCGCGCACTTTTCCTACCGGGCAGCGATAGCAGTACGCCGAATACACTCGATGTATGGGAAACAGCAGGCTCGTGAACGACTCCGTAAATCCCGAATCGTCGCCCACGGACATCGCGCCCACCGTGTCGCCGTGATACGCGTGCTCCAGCGCGACGATCCCTGCCTTTTCCGGCCTGCCGGTGTTCTTCCAATATTGCACGGCTATCTTCAGCGCCACTTCCACCGCCGTCGAGCCGTCGTCCGAGAAAAAAATATGCTTGAGTTCCGGCGGAAGCACTGTTCGCAAACGCGTCGCGAGCTCTTCCACAGTGTCGTTCGTGAATCCCGCCAGCAGCACATGGTCGATTCGGGCCGCCTGTTCCGCAATCGCTGCCACGATTGCCGGATGCCCGTGCCCGTGCAAATTCACCCACCAGGATGAAATCCCGTCGATGATTCGCCGCCCGTCCTCCGTGTGGAGATACACTCCTTCGGCCCTCTTCACGTGAATCGGCAGCGGATCGGCCGCGGGCGTGAACGGATGCCAAATCTGCAGCTTCGATTTCATCGCTGGGCCTGAACTCACGATTCAAAAGCCTTTCGGTCGAAGTGCTTCCTATACGCGCACAGCAGCATGCGCCGGTCGATCTTCTTCAGGAACGGCAGCCATCCAATCACGCCGATGTCTCCATAATGTTCGATTGCTTTGCGGTTCTCCAAGTTTGGCTTGCCCACCAAAATCACGCCTCGGATTTCCAACCGCGCCGCGCGTAAAGCCGCAAGCGACAGCAGCGTGTGATTGATTGTCCCAAGCGACGTCCGCGAAACCAGCAGTACCGGAAAACCCAAATGCCGCATCAAGTCGGTCATCAATTGCGTACGATTGATGGGCACCAACGCGCCGCCGGCGCCCTCCGCAATCAACGCCTCCTTTGCGGGAATTTCAGGCGCCTTGATTTTGCGTAATTCGATTCGCGCGCCGGCCAACCGCGCCGCCAAATGAGGCGAAACCGGCGGCGAAAAAATGTAGGTCTCGCGCACCGTCCGGCTGCGCGGCATTTCCGCCAGCTGCATCACGGTGTTTCGATCCGTCCCGTCGCGCGACCCCGTCTGGATCGGCTTCCAGTAAATCGCGTCAAGCGCCGTGCAGAGTAGCGCCGACACCGCGGTTTTTCCTACGCCGGTGTCCGTTCCGGTGACGAAAAACCGCTCAGCCATTTGCCGCGCCGGCGCTGCGGATCTGCGCCGCGGATGCGCACGCCGCGCACAGCACGTCCGCCAGCCACCCGATCTGCTCGGTCGTGATGCTGCTTGTCAGCGAGATGCGAATCCGCGCCGTTCCGGCTGGCACCGTGGGCGGACGAATCGCCTTCGCCGCGAATCCGGCGCGTTGCAATTCGCTCGCGGCGTGCAGTGCCGCCTCGTTGGTTCCCAAAATCACCGGGATGATGTGAGTCGAGCTCTCGTCGCAGTTGATCCCCTCGTCTGTCAAACGAGTGCGCAACTCCTTTGCGATCTCGCGCAAGTGAACTCGCTCTCGATCCGCCGCGCGCGCCAAAGCCACCGCCGCGCGAATCTGCCCCGCGAAATATGGAGGCATCGCCGTGCTGAAAATAAACGTCCGCGCGCGATTGATCAGAAAATCCTTCAGCGCGCGGCTTCCGCAAACGAACGCCCCAGCGCTTGCTAGCGCCTTCCCGCACGTGTGGACGATCGCCAGCGCCTCGCGCTCGATTCCCAGTTCCGCGGCCACGCCGCGCCCCTGCGGTCCGCGCACGCCGGTCGCGTGAGCCTCGTCAATCGCCAGCGCTGCTCCGTATTTTTCGCTGAGCCGCAGCATTTCCGCGAGCGGAGCCACGTCGCCTTCCATGCTGAACACGCTTTCCGTCACGATCACCGGCGCTCCCGCGCTTGTCGCGTGCTCGCGCAACGCTGCTTCCAAAAACGCGAGATCGCGGTGAGGAAAGACAACTTTGCTCGCGCTTGAAAGCCGCATGCCATCGATCAAGCTAGCGTGGTTGCGCGCGTCGGAAAACACCACGTCGCCTGGCCGCGGCAGGGAACTGAGCAGCCCAATATTTGCCGCGTAACCGGAGCCGAAGTAGAGCGCCGCTTCGGTTCCCGCGAACTCGGCGAACTCCGCCTCCAACTCCTCGAATTCGCGCGCGTTCCCGGATAGCAGCCGAGATCCCGTCCCGCCTACACGTTCCGCGCGCGCAACCGATTCCGCCACCGCCGCTTTGAGTCGTGGATCGCGTGCCAGCCCAAGATAATCGTTTGACGAAAGGTCGATGCCTAGTGGAATATCGAGCGTGCGAAACTGCGAAATTTCCGTTAGCGAATCCAGATCGCGTGCGATTCGCTGCTGCATTGCCCCGCCGCGATTCGCGCCGTCGCCGCGCATTTCAGGCACGCTGTAGAGCCCTCATGCCCAGCGTTTCGAATAGCCGCGCGTCATCGTCCTTGTCCGGGTTGGGAGTGGTCAGCAACTTTTCTCCGGTGAATATCGAATTTGCTCCGGCAAGAAAACACAGCGCCACCGCCTCCGCCGACATCTGCCTTCGCCCCGCCGCCAACCGCACCATCGACGCAGGCATCAGGACTCGCGCTGTCGCGATCGTCCGCACCATGATTAGCGGATCGAGTTCCTCGGCGTTCGCGAGCGGCGTGCCTTCGCTGCGCACCAGCATGTTGATCGGAACGCTTTCCGGGTGCGGATCGAGCCGCGCGAGTTGTTCGAGCAGTCCGGCGCGATCTTCGTCGCTCTCCCCCATTCCCAGAATTCCGCCGCTGCAAACCGTGATTCCTGCCTTGCGCACGTACCCGATCGTCCGCAGCCGGTCCTCATAGACGCGCGTCGTGACGATCTCGCCGTAAAATTCCGGCGACGTATCCAAATTGTGGTTGTACGCCGTCAGCCCCGCGTCTTTCAGCCGCTGCGCCTGCGTTTCCGTCAGCATTCCCAGCGTGCAGCAAACTTCCATGTCGAGCGCCGCCACGCCGCGCACCATTTCCAGCACGCTGTCGAATTCTTTTCCGTCGTTCACCTGCCGCCACGCCGCGCCCATGCAGAATCGCGTCGCTCCTTCGGATTTCGCCTGCCGCGCCGCCGCCAGCACCTCGCTTGGATTCATCAGCGGCTCGCGTTCCACATGCGTCTTATAGTGCGCGCTCTGCGAACAATAGGCGCAATCCTCCGGGCATCCGCCCGTTTTGATCGAAAGCAGCCGGCACATCTGCACTTCATCCGCGCGATGAAATTCGCGGTGAGCCAGTTGCGCGCGAAAGATCAGCTCCGGCAGCGGCAGCCGGTAAATCGCGCGAATCTCCTCGCGCGTCCAATCGTGGCGTGGATTCATCAATAGCGTCCCTCTTTGGCAGCCTCAAAGATATCAAAATCCGAATCGATCCACGCGCAAATCTGGTGCTCGGTGCCGCACGCTTCAGAGCTGCGCGCGATGGGTCACTTTGGATTTTGATCGTGGCACAGGCAGTCGAAATTCAAGCCGACCCACAATCGTTTTTTGCGCAATCGCTCCTGCTTTGGTCTAGCATGTCCGCCGGGCCCACGAATATCAGCCTTTCGGAAGGTAAAAAATGGACGATCTCACTCGCTTGCCCGCCACCGATCCAACCGATCTCTTTCGCGTCCGCGACGCCCTCTACGGTCCGGAACTGGTTGGCGCCGCCGTGATCGGCCTCGATTTCTTCACTCACGTGGCTCGTTCTCCGGCGGGCGCACAAACGATCTGCCGGGAGCTTGGCATCGCCGATCGTCCCACCGACGTTATGCTCACCTATTTCTCGGCTCTCGGCCTGCTCGAAAATCGCGGCGGGGTTTTCCACGTCACTGAAAAGTCGCGCGAGTTCCTCGTTCGCGGCTCGCCTTGGTTTCTCGGCCCGTTTTACGCGTCGTTCGCTGAACGCCCCGTCGCTCGCAGCCTCCTCGAGGTCTTGCGCACCGGCAAGCCATCCGTCTGGGCCAGCAACAAAGCGCGCAAGCCCTGGGCTGAGGCTATGCAAGACGATGCCTTCGCCCAGGAATTTACCGCCATTATGGACGCGCGCGGCCTCTATCTCGGTCCTGCCATGGCCCGCCAACTAGACCTAACCTCCCATCATCGTGTCCTCGATATCGGCGGCGGCTCGGGCATTTACGCCTGTTGCCTAGTGGCCGCGCATCCGCGCTTGCGCGCCTCGGTGCTCGAAAAAACGCCCGTTGATCGCGTTGTTCGCCAATGCATCGCCCGCCGCGGCTATTCGGATCGCGTGGATGTCATCGTCGGAGACATGTTCGTGGCGCCGCTCCCCGTCGGTTACGACGCGCACCTGTGGTCCAACGCCCTCCACGACTGGGACGCGCCAACCGTGAAATCGCTGCTTGCCAAATCGTTCGCGGCATTGCCGCCCGGCGGCATGGTCGTAATCCACGACGCGCACGTCAACGGCGAGAAAAGTGGTCCGCTGGCCGTAGCTACTTATTCTGTTTTCCTGATGGCTTCCACGGAAGGGAAGTGCTACTCAATCGGCGAAATGGATTCGATGCTCGGCGAGATCGGCTTCGAGGATTTTCAATATCGCGCCACAGCCGTCGATCACAGCGTCATCACCGCCCGCAAACCACACGCGTAACTCGCTCGTATGACGCTAGTGGGCCGCCCGTGCGCCCCTGCGGTAGTAATGCGTCCGCCAGCAGCGTAGGGGCACAGCATGCTGTGCCCGCAGTCGCGGACGAAGCCCGCCTGCTGCTGGCAGGCCAGTCTGCCGCAGGCACATCTCTCTTGTGGCTGTTGCTCACCTTCTTAATTTGGTGTCGCGAAGCGCAGCTTCAGCCGTTCCGTCACAACGCGCGTCTCCATGTAGCGCCGCGCTTCAGCGCGGCAACCGCGCACGCCGCAGTTACTGTCGTTTCGTTCATCGCCATTGATATTTGCCCCGAGGCGGTTGCACCGCCAAATCAGAGCAGGGCGGCTTTGCCTTGGCCGGAGCGTTGTCATCCCGAATCCAGTCCCGACGCATTCTGCCGGGAATGGAGGTGAGGGATCTGCTTTTCCCCGCGTTAGCGCGGTGCAAATGCTTACGCGCCTGTGCTCGCTGTGGATGATCGCCTCTGCTTTTACCGCAACGCCGCCACCTTTTTTTTCGCCGTTCGCCCGCGCTCAACTTCCGCCAATCCTTCCAGCAAATCCTCGACGAGATCCTCGTGGTTTTCGCATCCCGGCGAAAGCCGCAGCAGCATGTCCGAAAGCCCCAGTTCCGCGCGTGTCTCCGCCGGAATGGACGCATGCGTCATGCTCGCCGGGTGGCAGATCAGCGACTTCACTCCGCCCAGGCTTTCCGCCAGCGCGAAATAGCGCCTCGACGACGCGAACGCCACCACCTCTTCCTGCGTTCCTTCCAGTTCGAACGACACCATGCCGCCAAACCCGCTCATCTGTTTCCGCGCGATGTCGTGCCCGGGATGCGTCGCAAGGCCCGGGTAATACACGCGCCGCACCAGCGGATGCCCGTTCAGCGCGTTCGCGATTGCCTCGGCGTTTTCCTCGTGCCGCTGCATTCTCAGTTCCAGCGTTTTCATCCCGCGCAGCGTCAGCCAACAATCAAACGGCGAAGGAATTGCCCCCGTCGCATTCTGCAGATATTTTACCGGCTCGAAGATGTTCTGGTCGTTCGCCAGCACCGCGCCTTGCACCACGTCCGAGTGCCCCGCCAGGTATTTCGTCACGCTGTGGACGATCAAATCCGCGCCCAGCTCGAACGGCCGCTGAAACACCGGTGTCGCAAACGTGTTATCGACCACCATCAGCGCTCCACGCGCATGAGCGATTTTCCCGACCGCCTCGATATCCGTAATCAGCAGCCGCGGGTTCGTTGGCGATTCGATCCACACGATGCGCGTCTTCGAATTCGTCGCTGCTTCTACGCCCTCCAGGTCGCTTGTGTCGATTTGCCGAATCACCACGCCGATCGGCTGAAACACGCGGTTCAGAATGCGGTACGTTCCGCCATAGACGTCCAGTGGAATGATGATTTCATCGCCCGGCCGCAAATACGCCTGCAAAATTGCGTTTTCCGCCGCCAGTCCTGAAGAGTATGTCGCGGCATACTTCGCGCTCTCCAGTTCCGCCAACACCGTCTCCAGCCGCTCGCGCGTCGGATTATTCGTCCGAGAGTACGAATATCCTTTATCCTGTCCCGGCGCATCCTGCTCGTATGTGGACGTTTGAAAGATCGGCGCGATCAGCGCGCCGGTTTCCGGCTCTGATGGCTGCCCTGCATGAATAGTCTTCGTAGCGAGTTTCATCTTCGTGCTCCCTAGTGTGCGATCTGAGCTTCTGCGTCTGCGCCAAAGCGAGCCGCCCGCGCGGCGTTATTCCGCCGTCGTGAATGAAAAATCCTTCCGGGCTTCCGCCCGGCACCTGCACTTACGCCCCGCATCGGCTACATTTGGGAGTGGAATCGTCAAGCGGCCGGGACGCGGCCAGTTGAGGATCTTATCTCTCCC
Source organism: Candidatus Acidiferrales bacterium (assembly GCA_030038275.1). Lineage (GTDB taxonomy): Bacteria > Acidobacteriota > Terriglobia > Acidiferrales > UBA7541 > Palsa-295. The sequence continues at coordinate 36,708 of JASHPG010000100.1, forward strand.
CCTGATCTCCCGGGTCGGCCTCTTCGGCGATCCGGGAGCCCTGTTACGGGCAGGAGTTAGCACCTTGGCGATTGCACCAGGTTGCTGTGGCTTCTTCGGGCCTGTACCCTCAGCCACTCTGGATAAGCGCTGCTGTTTCAGCAGCACCAAAATGCTAGCAAACACGCCGATTCGGGTCAATAAACATCCATTCGGGATGCGTTTTCGGTCGCCGTACTGCCGCTTTTCCCGCTTGAGCGGTGCAATTCAAGGGCGGAACTGAAAAAGGCAAAGTAAAGATCGCGAGCCGTATGTCTAAGTACTGGTTCTTGACGAATCAGATAATCCGATGTAGCGTTAGTTGGGCGGTTTTTGTTGGTCCATGGGGGAAGAGATATGCGACCTGCACCTCCGGTCAATCTGGACCGGAAGCCCCGTCGTGCTGGTTCGGTGCGGCGTGCCGCATGAGAACTGCGCAGCATCTCCCCGCCGCGACGACTCCTAGTAGTGAGCTTTCACCCCTCCTCAAACCGAATTTCTACCCGAGACACGTGACGAGTAGAATCGCCTGTAAGTTGCTGAAAACAAACGACGGCATGCACCTCTACCCGAGACACTTCTCGTCACCGATTCACGTCACTTTTTATTCGCCGTCGATTCTCCTATCCTCGCTTCTTTCGCGCGCAGAGGAGGATCGGACCTGACCCATGACGTCCGCAATAACTCACGAGCTCGGCGGCATTCGCATCCTCTTGTTGGCTGCCGAAGGCCCCAAACTCCGCACCGTCCGCGATGCCACCGACGTCATGGCCGAAGCCTTCGCCCAGGAAGCTTCTTGTCTCGCGATTCCCATTTCGCGCCTCGACAACGACTTTTTCCGCTTGCGTACCGGCGTAGCGGGAGAAATCGTCCCGAAATTGTCCGGGTACGGAATGAAAGCCGCCTTCTTAGGCGATATCTCGCAACACGTGGCCAATAGCGACTCGTTCCGCGACTTCGTGCGCGAAGCCAATCGCGGGCGCGACTTTTGGTTCGTTGCCGATCTCGAAGAACTCGGCCAGCGCCTCGCGAAGGCGCAATCGCGCGCCGCTGCCCCGGAGGGCCAAAAGTGACCCGCGCCCACTATTCCACAGAATCGCCGTCCGTAGGGGTCAAAACTACACACGAGCCACGCAAACTCGCTAGCGGCAAAATGTTCCTTCAGGTAATATGGAGTGGTTTGCGGAGAAAACCTTGACGCTCACGAACATACAGGAAACGAATAACGGCGCGAAAACGCTCGTCCGCGTCCGCCCGCGTGGCTTCTGTGCCGGGGTGGTGCGCGCTGTCGATATCGTCGAGCTTGCCCTGGAAACGTTTGGCCGTCCGGTGTACGTCCATCACGAAATCGTCCACAATCGCTACGTGGTCGATCAGCTCCGCCGCCGCGGTGCCATTTTCGTCGAAACCATCTCTGAGGTACCGGTGGGCGCAGTGCTCGTTTTCAGCGCCCACGGCGTTCCGCCCCGCGTTCGCGCCGAGGCCAAGGAACGCAACCTCAAAGTGATCGACGCCACCTGCCCGCTCGTCACCAAGGTTCACCTGGAGGCGCTCAAATTCGCGCGCGAAGGCCGCACGCTGATTCTCATCGGCCATCGCGATCACCAGGAGATTGTCGGCACATCCGGTGAAGCGCCGGCGCAGACCGTCGTCGTGGGCAGCGTCGAGGAGGTTGATCGGTTGCAAGTGCCCGATCCCAAGCGCCTCGCGTTCCTCACTCAAACCACTCTCTCTCTTTACGATACGCAGGAAATCGTCGCCCGTTTGCGCCAGCGTTTCCCGGAAATCATCGGCCCCGCTTCGGACGACATCTGTTACGCCACGCAAAATCGCCAGGAAGCCGTCGAAGCGCTCACGCGGGAAGTGGAATTGATTCTAGTCGTTGGCTCCGCGAATAGCTCCAATTCCAACCGCCTCGTCGAAGTCGCGCAGCGCGCGGGAGTGGCCGCGCGCCTTATCGAGGACGCGAACGATATCGACGCGGCTCTGCTCGACAACGTAAAAACGCTCGGCCTAACCGCCGGCGCATCGGCGCCCGAAATTCTGGTCGAGCAGGTCAGCCAGCGTCTCTCGAATTTTGGTTTCACCAATCATCGCGATCTCGACCTGATTCGCGAGGATGTGCGGTTCACCCTCCCGCCCGAGCTTGCCGCGGCGCGCCAGGGGAGGGCCGCAAATTGACACGGCCGTGTTTCTCCGCAATTACGATGAACGACAGGAGCGTGTGAGTGGCGGTCAAAATCGTCCGCCAGCCAAATAAATTGATTTTGTTGGGTTCGCCCACGAGTGCCGCGGCGATGTCGGCCGGACACGAAGGTGCTCCCGCCGCGCTTCGCTCCGCCGGACTCACTGACCGGCTTCGTTCCGTCGGCTACGACGTAGAGGATTTGGGCGATGATTCGGTCCAGCTCTCCAAACCTGACGAACAAAGTCCCCGCGCCCGCAATATCTCCGGTGTGCTCGCCGCGTTAAACGCACTGAAGCCGCGCGTTGAACTCGCCGTGAAATCCGCGGCTCTGCCTCTAATCTTGAGTGGTGATTGCTCCGTTGCGCTGGCGACCATCGCGGGCGTGCGGCGCTACTTCCGCAACGTCGGATTAATTTACATCGACCGCGACGCTGACCTCAACACGCCTGCCACCACCCAATCCGGATGTCTCGATGGCATGGTGGTCTCGCACATCACTGGTCGCGGTGCCGTAGAACTGGTCCGCTTCTGGAGCGAGCCGCCTCTTGTTCGCGACCCCGATGCTGCCTTGTTCGGGGTGGCGCACCTCGACCCGGCCGAGCAACAATTGCTCGAACGGAGCACGCTGCGGCGCTATCTGGCTTCAGATGTGCAGCGATTGGGTGCGGCCGCCGCGGCCCGGTCTGCCGTCGAGCGCATTCACGGCGATAAAAACGAATTCGTGTTGCACCTGGACGTGGACGCGGTCGGCGGTTTCACGGCTACGGATTATCCCGGCGACGGTGGCCTCGCGATCGAGGACACTCGCGCCGCGCTCGAAGTTTTCGCGACGCAGCCACATCTTGCGGCGATCGAAGTGACGGCCTACAACCCAACGAAGGATCCGGATGGCAGCGGCGCGAAAGTAATAATCGACTTGCTCGCGGATGCTCTTGCGAAGCGGCTGGAAGCGCTGAAATCAGCGGCTGCTCCAGTTGAAAAGAAGCCGGAGCCACAACAGGAACCTGCAACGAGCGCCACGCCAGTACCCGCGCTAACACCGAATCCCGTGGCTCCGGGAGCCGGAATCGCGATAGCTCCACCGTCTGATCCTGGCGAAACGTGGTCGTCCGATGCAGGCGAAGATGAATCCGAAGAGCCCAATGACGAATCCGCCCCAAAAACGGCGAACCACGATGCGGACGAATCGCAAGGAACCGGCGAATCGGACTCCTGAGATTCCTCTCGCACACAGCACAGTGCCTACGCAAAATAAGAAACTCACATTTCAGCCCGACGTGATCATTTTTGACGTAGATGGCGTGCTCGTTGACGTCCGTGGCTCGTTTCATCGCACCACGCTGGAAACAGTGCGCCACTTCACGAAAAAGCGTGTCACCCCGCGCGAGCTGCAGAAGTGGAAGAATCAGTCCGGGTATAACGACGATTGGAAGCTTTCGACCGCTTGGGTGCGATCGCTCGGCGGCAAGCAGGAATACGACGAGGTGAAGCGCAAATTCATCGAGCTCTATTGGGGCGCGAATGGCGACGGGGGCAACGTGGAACGCGAAAAGTGGCTGCTGCCGCGTCCGCAACTGCGCCGCTTAGCTGCGCGCGCGGAGCTCGCGATCTTCACCGGGCGCGTGCGAAAAGAGCTGGATTTCACGCTCGAACGGTGCTGCGTGCGCGAGTTCTTTGGCCGCATCGTAACCGCAGAGGACGTCGGTAAGCCGAAGCCGGATCCGGAGGGGTTACTCGCCATTCTGAACGGCCGCGATCCATCAACAGCGGTGTATGTGGGCGACAACATCGACGATGCGCAGGCGGCGCAAGCGGCCCGTATGCCATTTGTGGGCATCGTTGCTCCGGAAATCGAGCACAGCCGCACCCGCGCAGCCCTCCTGCGGAAAATGGGCGCTAAAGCGATCATGAAATCAGTGAAGGAATTGGAGGCGCGCATTGCGCTGCGAACCCCGACCGTAGCCGCTCTTTTATCCGCCCCGCGCCGTAGTACCTCCCGGTAGTACCGGAAAGGACATGGGTACCATTGTTCCGTTTTGAACCAACAGCCATAGTGTGGATACAGGCAGTTTCGCCGTCAGGCTACTATGGCAGACAACATCCAGGCACGGACCGCAGCCGCCCGCGGGTTTGTTCGCAGCCTCAACATTCTATTGAGGTTCGCCCGAATGTACGACTTTGGGCATCCGCGCACAGCCAAGCAGTACGAGACGGCGTGGACGGAGTTGCGCACGGCACTTGGCTCCGAGGATGAAGCCGGATTGCTTTTAGCTGTGTCCGGCGACCAACTTTTGATCGATGGGATGCCCCTCGAATCAGGCCCTTCGGAGAAGAGCTTCGCTCAAATGCTCTCCGCTGCGGGAATTGCCAGCATTCACTTTTCGCCCAGAGTGACGCAAGCGAGCCTGGCGCGCTTTGTCCGCGGGTTTCCCGTGGGTTCATCGTCTAAGCCAGCGCAATTAGCGGAGCAGATGAAGGCTGCGCTCGAAGGCGATCCGAACATTCACGTGAACGAGGTTTGTTTCGTTCCGGCCGATTCAGCAGTAGCAAAAACCACCGTTGCAGCTCAGATTGCGGCGCGCACTCTGGGGATGAACGCCGAGCAAACGGATGCTTTGCTTAATGACCCAGAAAGGCTGCTGCAATTGATTGTGGCCGCCGAAGGTACGAAACGGCGCGGCGGAGCAGGGGATGGCAGTGGTTCGAGCAGCAATGGGCCGGCAGATACTCGCGGTCGCCGGCGCGGTTTTGAGCGCGGTGCTGGCGGACAAGGAAGAGGCGGACACGACGCGAGGGTGGAAGACGGCATAGGTGCGGCGGCGGGAAACGGAGTGCGCGACGCGAGTGTGACGCCGCGAACCAGACCTGCGGATGGCAACGCCGAAAATTCGGGTGGCGGGTATTCGGGAAACAGCTTGCTGAATTTGCTAGGAACTCCGGAAGCGGCGTGGCCGGGTGTTCCGGCCGGCGAATCAACAGTTCAAGATCCGACCACTCCGGTCCGAGGAACGAAATGGAATAACGCGAACGGCGGCAACTCCAACGGGTCGTCTATTTTCACTGGAAATTCAGGGATCGTGCCACCAAGTGGAACAAGCTCAGGAAACGAAAAAGCGTTTGCCGGAGGCACCGGAGTATTACCGGCGGAGCCTCACGCAGACAGCCATTCGGATTTTCCGGGAGCCAGACACTCGCCGTTGGACTCGGCCGCGCCGCAGATGGACGCAGACGGAACTCCGCGCAGCCGATGGGTTCATTCGTCGGCGGGGATCCGATCGAGGCGAAACGTGCACGAATCGCGCGGCAGTTCGCTGGCCGTTGAAACCGGCTTGATGAGGTTGCAGGAAGACGAATTGCAGGGGATTTTGCAAGTGCTGGCGCAAATCGCGCGCACCAACGATTCTGCCAGCGATAAAATTGACCCGACCGCATTCCAGTCACGCCTTTCAACGTTACCGCGGCGCGCGCGGTTCACGGTTAGCCAGGCGCTGTCGGCCCTGGCCGCACAGGCTCCGTCACAACAGCCGGACCGGCCAATGTTGCTCAAATTGGCCGAACACGTCGCGGTGCGCTTCGCGCTGGAAAGCTTCGAGCGCGGCGACGTAAAAGTGAACGCCGTAGGTCAACTGCTAGACGAGATGAGCCTGGAACTTGAAGGGCTACGAAAGATAGCGGGAGCTTACGAAGAGAGGCTTTTGAAGGCAGGAATACCGGTGCAGCCGGCCGGAGAAGCGTTGGCGCGCGAGTTCTGGTCGAAGGTGCCGGAGAAGAAGCGCAAAGCAGTGATGGAATCACGGGACGCGTGGTGCGTGCCCGCTGTGAAGGTGCGGGAACACGTTGAAACGCTTATCAAAGAAGGAAAAACGGACGAAGCCGAGCATATCTTGCGCAACTACGCCGGATGCATCCGTCACCAGAGCCCAGAGGCGCGGAAACAAACAGCGCTCGGGCTGGCGGAACTTGGGTCTGTTTACGCGGAACGCGACGATAAGCTTTTCACCGATACAATCCGCGACGTGGGTCTGCAACTGGCCGAAGAAAAGAATTCCGAATTGCAAAGCGTGCTGGGAGCGGCGTTTGTGCGGCTGAGCCAGGAAGCGGCGAACAAACGGTGTTACGGCGCGATGCAGCGGTCCGTGGAAATGGTCGAGCATATCGAAAGAGAGCGGCCGGGCGGCGGCAAGAGCCTGCGGCCGCGGATCGCAGTGGAAGACAGGCTGCCGGAGTTCATCGACGAATCGCTTCGAGCGGGAGATGTTCCCAATGGACTGAAAGAACTTCTACGACGAATGCCGAAAGCGTCAGCCGAACACATCGCGGTGCGATTCGGGCGGACGGGGTTCCGGCAGGATTGCGACCTCCTAGCGTCGATGATGGAGTTGCTCGGAACGGACGGCCTGCATCACTTGCGCGCACAGCTTCGCGACGGCGAGCCCAGCAAAGCGATCGACACGATTGGAATCCTGGCGCGCATGGATCTGGAGGAATTGGAGCGGCTTTTGCCGGAGCGGATGAGGGAATGGAGAAGGGCGGCTCACGACCGCGTGGTCCGGCAGATCGCTTCGAGCGGCGCCCGCGAACGGGGACGACTGCTGCTGATGTTGTTCGATTCACTCGACTGCTTGATCCGGCCGCTGGCGATCGATGAAATCGGGATGGCGGGAGAGAAGCTGGCGGAAATGCGGCTCCTGCGAATCGCCGAAGGCGACATTCCGCGAGATTCGACGGAGTATTTGAGGCTCAAGGCCATTGAAGCGCTCGGCCGGCTACGAACATCAGGCAGCGAGACCTTACTGCGCCGAATCGCCGAGACGCGCAAAGCGTGGCGCTGGGCGCACGCATCGGAACTGCGCGTGGTTTCCGCACAGGCCATGGAGAAGATCGACCCGGAGTGGGTCCGCGACTTTTTACCTCACAGTGGGCTGAACGTGGCAGAGCTTTCGATCGACATTCTGGATAGCGATCCGGAATCACCGGCGATTCGGCAGCGGCGATATCCAAGACTCCGCCTGGAAAAGCCTGTCTCCGCTGTAACGACAAACCTGAAAGAGAATTGCCAACTGGAAATTCCAGAGATGGCGCTCGGCGGTGGAGTGGCGGTGTGCCAGCAGAACCTTCATCCGGGCAGCGTTGTGGAGTTGAAGATGAACGGGACGCTCAACGCGGTGAAGGCTCAGTCAATCGTCCGGGACGCGAACGCGCAGGCGCGCGCTTTCGAGCTGGTGGAAATCGAGCTGGAAGAGCGAGCAAAACTGCGCAAGCTGCTGGTGCAATCCGGGAACATTCAAAAACAGTCGCGTTCGGAGGAGCGCAGCCGGAGAAGCACGCGGGCGTTCATCATCGGCGGTTAAAGCGGCTGCTCCGTTATTCTGGGGGCGCGAACTTGCCTCGCCGATCCAGCCGAATTTCACGATTGTTCCCGCGTAGCGCGCCGAGCGAAATCACAAGAGCAATAATCCCCGCCATACTTGCGGTCAAAATCCACAGACTTCCAAGCAATCCAAACCACAGGCTGAGCCACGCCGCGGCGGATAGAGCGACAGTAATCGCGTAAAAGAAGAGTGCGATCGCGCGTGGAGTCCAACCGCGCGCGAGCATGACGTCATAGATATGCGATCTATCGCCCTGTAGTGGAGACCTGCGGGAGCGCAGGCGTCGAAAGACCGCGAGAGCGAAATCCGCAACCGGCAAAGCCGCAATCGTAAGGAGTACGATTGCGACGGGCGAAGACGCGCGGGCGGCCTGCGAGGGACTGAGCGCAAGGAGCGCGACGCAGAGCCCGATGAAGGTGCTACCGCAGTCTCCGAGGTAAATGGAAGCTGGCGCCCAGTTATAGAACAGAAAAGCGGAACATGAACCTGCAAGGCAGGCAGCGACGAGCGGCGATCGGCCTGGTGCAGCGCCGCGGGTGATTAGGAGGAAAGCGGCGCCCGCGATCGCGGCGACACCGGTTGCGAGGCCGTCCGATCCATCCAAAAAGTTAAATGTGTTCGTGAAGACCACCACGAGAGTACAAACCAAAATCAAGCCAATTGCGCCAGTGGCTGGCAAAATATTCCCGCACAAAAATCTGTAGCCACCGGCCCACAGAATAATGCCGGAGGCGATTTGGGCCACGAGCCGGGCGTAGGGGGAAAGTGTGCGCAGGTCGTCGAAGAGTCCGGCAAGCCATACGACTCCGAGCGCGGCGAAGGCGAGCGCGACGCCACCGCGGTTGTTTCGAGAGGCGATGAGCATACCAACGGCGAACGACATGGCGATGGCAACACCGCCGAGACGCGGCATGGGCCGCGAATGAATCTTCAGAGGACCGGGGAAGTCAACGAAGCTATAGCGCAGGCAGAGCGCGCGAACCGCCGGCACGAGCGCCACACATACGACGAACGAGACAAGCGCGGCGATTGCGGCAGATGAGATCAGGGCAAAACTCCGTGAAGCAGGCGGCGGACGTGGCGAGGGCGAACGCGTGTTGCTTTGCGAGCGAGTCCGAGCGCACCGGCTTGGCGGAAGGCGGCGCGGAGATCGCGTGCGTATAACGGGACCATTCCGGGAGAGGTTTCTTGATAGAAACGGGCGGCGGAAGCGCCATCGGCGATCTCCGAGCTTAGATCGAGAAACCGGCCGATGATGGCACGAGCCAAATTTGGCGAGGGCACCTCGGCGAATCCTGAGTCCGCGAGCCACACGGGGCGGATTTCGATGGATGCGAGCGAGGCATCGGGGTGAAGCGCCGCGACGACGGCCAAACCTTCGCGTTCGAGCGGCGACGCAATATATCCGGAGACAATGCTGCCGAGGCCGTAAAAGCAAAAGGAGGGCGCGCTATCGTTCGCCGCGATAGCTCTTGAGCCGCTAATGCGATGCGAGTGGCAGGCGGCGACAAGATTAAATCCTGAGCGGGCGATGCGGTCCATAAGCGCGGCGTCGCTGGGATCGGGACGGCTGGCGCGCAAGCATCCGCAGTGGAGCAGCGCGACCGAAAATTTCGCGCCGCGGGATTTGAGCGACGCAGCCGCGAGGCGAGCACGAGAGAGCGTAGCAGGTTCAACTCCAGCGACGCGATTCGTCGCGAGATCGCGCGAGGCACGAGCGGCGGCCCAAAAACCTACACGCACGCCACCAGGACCTTGCCAGAGGAAGATCTCGGGTGGCTGGCGAAGGGTGCGACCGGCACCGAGAGAAGTGAGGTTACGGGCGTTGAGGGCTTCGCGGGTGCGCTCGGCTCCCGCACGTCCGAAGTCATACGCGTGATTATTGGCGAGGCTCATGACGGGGCCGCGAAAGCCATTGAGGTATTCGAGGCAATTGGAATCGGCGGAAACGATTTCACCGAGGCCGACGAGGGGGCGGGCGGGGACGCCATCTGTGTCGAGCGGGCATTCGAGGTTCAGGAAGCAAGCGTCAGCGTCCCGAAAAACCGGCGCGACAGTGAGCGCAGCTTCGGTCCAACCGCCCGGGGGAAGAGATAGCAAGCCTGCAGGAAGGAAATCGCCTGCTATCGCGATGCGCGCAACGACGGGGGCGGCGTGGCCCGATTGCCAAAGGACGTGAGAAGGCGGACTCATAAGGCCTCGGCGCGTGCCGTAGTGCGCGAGAACGCCCACCGGATTAGCCGTCTGCGAAGTGGATGCCGCCACATCGATACGAGCAGCAGGCAAACGGCAAGGATGATGGCCGCGGACAGCACGGGCGACGCAGAAAACCGATCCGCTCGTGAAAACAGCATGGCGCAGAGAATGATGGCGCACGGGGCGGAGAACATCAGTAGCGAGCGGCTTTCGGCGGGAAGCAGCACAGCGAACGGAATGCGGTTATTGCGGAGATAAGCGAGATGAATGAAGACGTATCCGCCGGCCAGCGACAACGCGGAAACGGCTACAACGGCGATACCGCCGAAAGAATGTCCGGCAATGAGGCCGAGGCCGGCGTTGAGAATGGCGGTGGAGGCGCAGCTGATCGTGACCGGGCGGAGAGCGCCCGTCCCAAGATCGAAGACGTAGGCTGGATTCGCCAGAACGTTCAGGAGCCACGCGAGAACGAGCATGGCGACGAATTCGACGAAGATTGGCTCGTAATAACCGATCCAAACGCGCGAGACAAAGGGCGCCAGGACGGCAATAGCCGCAAAGGAAGGGACGGCGAGGAAAAATACGAGGCGATAGGAGTCTCGATAGAGGCCTGGGAGCGATTCGCGGTCGGTTTCCTGAAGATGCGAAACGGCGGGGATCAAAACTTGATTGGCCTGCACGATCAATTCGCGGCACGTGACGACGCAGCGAGAAGCGAGATCGTAGAAGCCGGTCATGGCCAAACCGCCAAATTTAGCAATGAGAGCCTTGGTGACCGGCTCGCGAAGAGATTGGCAGGCGGTGATGAATTGAAAATGCAGTCCGTAAGCAGCAATTTCACGAAAGAGACCGCGATCCCAGCGGCGCGGCAAGAGCGGCAGGCGCGAGAGCTTACGACGAAGAATGAACCAAGTGAGCGCGACGAAGGCCGCGGCCTGCAGCGCTTGCGCGAGTGCAATTCCCATGAGCCCATGCGCGGGCACGAGAGCAAACGCGAGCAAGAGGTACGCGAGCGAGCCGCCGAGTTCGAGGTAATTGCAAAGGGTGATCCATTGATGTCCGGCTAGCCCTGCTTGAAGAATGGCTTGCATTACGTTGCACCAGAGGGAGACGAGAGCGCAGGGGAGAATCGCGATCGCTTCGGGGAGCGCAGAGCGGGGGACCACAAGCCCGAGAACCCAGCAGGCGGCCGGATAAAGGGCAAGCGCAACCGCAGCGATGCAGACAGCAGCGGAAAGAATGGCCGTCTGAATAAGCAGCGAAACCTCTGAATCGCTATTGCGAGCGGCATACTTAGCAACGTATTTGACGATGCCGGTGGCAAAACCTTGATGGGCAAGCGCGACGACCGACGTGGTGGCGAGAACGAGGGACCAAATTCCCAGGCGCTCCATGCCGAGAGCGCGAATCAGGAAGCGATACAGGAAAAACAGGATCGCGGCACTGGCGAGCACCTGAATCGAGGTCGTGACAGCGTTGAGAAAAACTTGACGCCGATTCATTTGGCGACTCGCGTTGGCTTCGGAACGCGGAGGTCCGGCGGCCGCGATACGTCCCTATCTGGTTTCCAGGCGCTTGATGAACGGCCAGCGAGTCCTTTTAACGTGCCGATTAGGGCAGCGAAGTTCACGAGGCAAAAAGACACGGGGATTGACCACGGAGCGCGGAGGCTATGATTGCGTCCAAAGAGGCCGATGAACGCAGCGCAGTAAAAGGCGATTTGCAGGGCGAAAATGGCGCGCAGCGTGGGCCGGGAAAGGGCGAGCGCGTTCGCAGCGAAGATCGCGATCAGGAAATACGGCACCAGCCAACGAAGCAGTTTATGAGACCAAAGGGCAAAGGCCACGGAACCGCGACGAAACGGGTTGAGCAGATCACGATGAGCGAGCAAGGCGCGGAAATCCTTGGCGATGATGCGCGTTTTCATGCGGCGCATTGCTGGGGGGCTGATCTGCGAAAGGTTGGTTGTGACGACGACGCGACGATCGAGCCGATTGATGAAGCCTGCGCGCAAGACGCACAAGGGCAGGACAAAATCGTCGCCAAAGCGCGGATCGAGAGACTGCCAAAGCGAGCGACGCATGGCGAAGAGCGAGCCGGAGGCCACGGCGAGCAGTCCGAGGTCGCTTTCGCGCTGCCGGAGCCAGGTTTCATAGCGGAGGTAAATACTTTCGTTGGCGGTAAGGGAAGACTGCGAGGCGTTTCGAAAGCGGGGCCAGGCAGTGACCAGTCCAACGCGCGGATCGGCGAAGTGCTCGATGAGATGCGAAAGCGCCTCGCGCGGGAGCAGGCAGTCGGCGTCCGTAAAGGCGAGGATTTCTCCGCCGGCATACGCAACCAGGCTGTTCTGCATCGAGCTTTTTCCATGCTGTTTGGGAAACGAGACGAGGCCCACGCCATGGCACGCGAACCGGCGTACGATTTCTTCGGTGCGGTCGGATGAGCCGTCGCTGCCAATGAGGATTTCGACTTTGTCGCGAGGATAATCGAGCGCGAGCAGATTGCGGAGCTTCTCTTCGATGCAGGATTCTTCGTCGTGCGCCGCAACGATGATGCTTACCAGCGGGCGCGAGGCCATGCGTCGGAAAGTTCGCGTGCGCCGCGTCGTGCCCAGCCAAAGCAGCAGAGGATAGCCGAAGTACACGTACGTGACGAGAGCGAGGCACGCGCCACAAAGGATCAACATGCGGCCTCGTGCGTCACGGCAGCACCGGGGCGTGATTGGGCGCGGGTTGCGCGGCGGGATGCTCGGCCAAATGGCGGTAGGTGATCAACTGAATTTGGTTGCGCGTGAGGATCTCGCGCATTTCGCGGTCGGCGAGCCAATGAAGTTCATTTTCGCGCAGATCGCGGATGGAGTCTCTTTCTGAAAAACCGCGCTCTGGAAGGCCAGGATGGCAAGTTAGTTCGAAAATTCCTGGCGCTGGAGCAAGGAGCGCGAGCTTCCACTGCTCCTCTAATGCTTCGAGATTGTGGCGGTCACGCGAATGGAAGGACAGCCGAGCGGACGGCATGCGAAAGCTTCGAAACGCGCCGAACTGCAACGCGCTTCTGTAACCGCGGACGAATGCACGGCGGGCGAATGGTCCCTCGTGCGGCCCACCGAGGCGATCCGCGAGTGTCGAACTGCCGCGCGTCCAGACGGTGCATCGGGGCGAGCGCGCGCAACGGATACCTTCGGATTTTAGGGCTCGAACGAATGGCAAAACGGCGGCGGGATACAGATGCATGTGGTGATGCGAGTCGGCGTGCGTGGGGGCGATGCCGTGCTGTTTCATCCAACGAATTTGGGCGGTGAACTCGGCGAAAATCTCGCGGCTGCGAACTCGGCCGGTGAAGAGACGGCGGATCATGACACGAGGCGAATGAAACGTGCCGTCCGGTCCGACCAGAGAGCGAACGTCCGCTGGAGGAAGGAGAGGGCGGCCGAAGCAGATGTTCAAGTGCACGCCGACGCCGAGGCTGGGAAACTTCGAGACGCGATCGATAGCGTAATCCGCGGCGGGCATGTTCGGCATCAGTGAGGCGCTGGTGAGGAATCCGTAGCGGTGAGCGATGATGATGGCGTCGGTGATACCGCGACTCATTCCGAGGTCGTCAGCGTTGACGATCAGATGCGTGGCGCTCACTGACGGATCTCGCTGACGATGAGAGGAATCTTTCCGCCTGGGCGGGTAATCGGCTGGGCGGCGAGTTCGGCCGATACATGCATGCGTTCGCCGAGCAGACGCTGAACGCGCGCTCGTATGTGCATTAACTCGCCTGTTGCGCGCGCCTGAAAATGCGCATCATTCGACGGACTCGTGGCGAAGGCGGCGCGAATCACGAGCCGGTCGGACCGGCTGTGAACGAACTGGCAGAAACGCAAAGACGTGGCTTGCTTTAGGAGTTGATTAAGCGCGCGTGGCGAAAAAATGCGCCCATCGGGACAGCGGAGTACGTCACTTTCCCGCGTAATAGTGGGAACGACTTGGGGAAAAGCTCGGCCACAAGGACACGGACCGGAGTCGTCCCAGCGGCCGCGGTCACCGATACGATAACGGATTAGAGGCATGGCGCGGTTCAGGAAGCCCGTCCAGACAAAGTGGCCTTCCGCGCTGGGAGGAACGGGCTCGCCGGAATCGTCGAGAATTTCGAGGAATCCGTACTCCGGAGCGAGGTGCATGCGGCCGGCTTCACATTGCTGAATTAAGCCGCAATATTCAGTCATGCCATAGGAATCAAACACGCGGGCGCCAAAGGCGGATTCGATTTTGGCGCGCGTCGAGGGATAAAGCGGCTCGCCGCTGGTGAAAATGGCTCGCATGGGGATACTCAAGCCGCGAGCGAGCGCGAAGTCGGCGAGGATTCCAAGGACGGACGGAAAGCCCTCGAGAACTTTTCCAGAATGTTTCCGGAGAAGTTCGAGGTAATCGCCGGCAGTGGCGTCCGACAGATGGAAAATGCTCGCCAAAATTTGGCGTTCGGGAAGGTTGTAGGCCCAGTACGGAGATTCGCGCCGGTCCGCCGGCACTATACGCGCACCTTGAAAAGTGATACGCGGAGAGCGAGGGTTGATTCCCGCCCAGCTCCACTGGCGCAGCCAACATGCCCAATTTTCGCGGACAAGCTGTTCCGTATATGCGACTTTTAGGCTTGCACCTGTTGTGCCGGTAGTTCCAGCGCGGATACGCTCGCGCGCAGGCACGTCGATCGCCAGAAGGTTTTCTTGGTTCGCAAGCGCAGTCTCGCGCGAAAGGATGGGCAGATCGCGGATGTCGTCGGGAGAGAAAAATTCCTTTTGAGGGTAGTTGGCATAGTAGGGTACCAAGCGCAGCGCGTGCTGGAACGTCCGCCGTAGAGCGCCCAATTGGTACTCGCGGATTTGCTCGGCCGTCCAGGATTCGTTGCGACGGAGTTGGCGGAGAAACGCGAATGTTTCCGCGGAGTAGCGAATCCGAGTCAGCAGCCAACCGCGGGCGCTGGTGAGAACGTGGCGCGCGGAGGCAGGCGCACGGTCATAATAGGCCTGCACGCGCGGAAGATTGTTTCTTACGAGAGGCTCGAACATGGCTGAAAATGCCCTCCCTCTGAAGGACTCACGATGCGTTCAATTAGCCTGCGCAGTTTCCGGACCTCTCCGGTGTTGTTGAAACGCTGGATTACGAGCTGGCGGCCGCGGTTTCCCATGCGCTTGGCAGACTCGGGATCATCGAGAAGCCACGCGATCGCTTGCGCCAGCTTTTCGGGATCGCCGGGCGGAATTGATATGCCTCCTTCGCCATCGCGGAAAAATGGCCGAATAGGGTCCAGGTCCGTTGCGACAACAGGCAGTCCGCAGGCCCAGTACTCGAAAATTTTGACCGGAATATTCTTCTGAAATTTTGGGACCGCGAGCAGCGGACTGATGCCGATTCGCGCTCCGCTGAGCGCCGCCGCCATCGATTCATGGTCGATACGGCTGCGAATCTCAACAACGGAGTCGAGGCCGAGGGTGTGCACGCGGCGATGGAACACATTTTCCGCTGGGCCATCATCAAAATAGCCGATCAGGAGCAGGCGCGGCGGGAGCGGCCTTGTGACGAGAAGTCGAAGCGCTTCGAGAAGAACGAACATGCCTGTGCGCTCGGAGATTCCGCCCCGATAGACGAGGTCAAAATTCGCAGAGCGCGCTCGGGATACGGGGAAGAAACGCAGGTTCGGAAAATTGTAAAAGACCAGCTTCTTGCTTTTGCCGACGCGAGCGAATCGGCGCATGGTGGTCGGATCGGCAGTGATGATGGCGTCGAAAACACGGGCGGCGGCGCATTCGATTACAGCAATCGCCGATGCGGCCAGTGGGCGCAGCGCGGGGGGAATCGAGTACTTGGCCGCTGCAATGGATGGGAAATCTTCGTATGCATCATAAACGACGCGCTTTTGGAAGATGAGTTTCAGCACGAAGGCTAGCGGCAGAAGCTGGGGATCCTGCACGTGGTAAAGGGCGGCGTTTTGGCGCAGGAGGTTCTTGAGCAGAGCGGGCCAGGCCGCCAAACGAAGGCGGGAATTCCGCGATTCCGAGACGCCGATCATTTTTATGGTGGTTGTCAGTTCTGGCTGCGCCGCGGGAGCGATGTAGCGAATGTCGAATCCGACGCGTGCAAGGGGCAACATCTGGCGGTGGAAGCTGCGGCTTTTGAGTCCCTTGTGAACCACCGTGCAGTGGCAGATAACGATCGGGCGTTGTGCCGTTTGGGGAATGGATTGAACTGGTTCCGCGATGGCGGCCATTTGCTTATCCCTCAGCCGGAACCCGAATGAGAATTGGCGATGCGCGGTGCGGGTGCGGACGGAGAGCGCCGATGGCGAAGACGAGGCTCACGAACAGCCACGTGGAGCGGTCGGAGTTGATATTGCCAGTGTTGATCGCGTTGACGACGCCGACGAGCAGTAGAGCTGCTGCTACGCTCGATAAGGCGACGTGTGGCGACAAAGGGTTGCGCAGTTGCTTGAGCGCTTCTCCGACGGCGCCTGCAAATATCGCGAGCACTAAGAGCGCTGCCGGCAATCCTAGTTCGCAAGCAACTCCGATAAAAATGTTATGCGGCCATTTATAAAGCGTCGGGTTGGGCGAAAAATACCTGAACCCCGAAAGCCCAGCGCCGAATAGCGGGTGTGCTTCGATTAGGCGCCAGCCATATGCGAGAAGGTCACTCCGAAAATTAAGGAGTTCCCCAATGCTGTGGCTACGGACAAGCGAGGCCAAGTAGGAGATCGACGACCCAGGGATGCCGAGGAAAGGGATCGCAGCCGCGCCGATTACACCCAGACACGCGGCATCAAGCAAACGCCAGCGGTTCGCCACAATCGTGACGGAGACAACGAGCGCGCATGCGATCACTGATCCGCGTGAAGCCGACCCGATCAACGCTAAGATAGCGATTCCCAACAAAGGATAGGCGATCACCCGGCGAGGAAAAGAATACTGGCAGATAACGCCGACCCACACGAGCACGAAGAGGGCGCAGGCAATGTGACCCAGTCCGATCGTATTGTCGCTCGGAGAGACGAGGCGCTGATTACCGCCGAGTTCCGAAAGCGACCACGCGCAAATCGCGAAAGTCGCGATGCCGAACCCGGTGAGGAAACGTTTCAAAGCGGCTGGAGTATTTAGAACGAAAAATGGAGCAACGATGACAATGCCCGTGACGGTAGCAAAGCGCGCGAACTTGTCGAGACCGTCGTCAAACGCCGGCGTGTAGGTCAGACTAGCCGCCATCAGCGTTATTAGCGCGGCAAACAGCAAGTAGATCGGTGGCGGGTGGAGCGGCAGACGTCCGCGGAGCAAGTTGAGGATGATGCCAGCGATCAGCACCGCTCCGACAACGAGTGTCAGGTCGCCGTGGACGAGCGAAGAGACCGATTCGTTGCCCTTTACGTCGCCCACCACGACGTAAGCGGCGAGCGCCAATTCCGGATAAACAAGGAATGCCGCTGCGGCCGCTAAGCCGAAGACGGGCACCAAAAAAGTACCCGGCGACCCAATCAGGAATGCCGCAGCAGCCCCGGCCAGCAAAGAAACAGAGACAATGCACACCTTGCGCCACCGGCTGTGGGTCGAACATGAGAACGTTCCGAATGTGAGCCGCTGTTTCATTCAAGAGTTCGCCAGGAAAAGCACATCCGTAACGTGCCTGAGCGCTTGCAATTTGACGGGAGTCTCACCGTCGATAATGTCGCGTGCCGAGTATCCGTATTGCGACATGAACTCCGTTAAGTCGCCGACCGTGCGGCTCATCAGCGGGTATGCGCGCGGAGCGATCTCGCAGATGATCGCGGGACGCTGACCGCCGGAGAAAAAGTTCGCCAATCCTTCAAGGATCGGGAGTTCGAACCCTTCGGCGTCTATTTTGATTAAGGAGACTGGCGCGATGCGTTGCGAGTCGATATATGAATCCAGCCGGATTACGGAAACTTTTAGCGTGGATTCCACTTCTGCGTCGCGCTTATATCCTGCTACCAAAGTGTTTTGGCCGGGCTCGCGGGTGATAAGGATCGTTGCTGTTCCGGCAGAGACGCCAACCGCACAGGGATTCGCAAAAATCGAGTAAGAAGGGTTCAACTCAGAGAGCCTGCGAAGATTTTGGAAATAAAAAGGTACCGGCTCGAAACTATGCACTTGCCCGCGAGGACCTACCAGTGAGGCAGCTACCGCCGATAGATAACCGATGTTCGCACCAACATCGATGAAGACTCCGCCCCGAGGCAAATAACGCTTCACAGCATCCACCACCAGCGACGAGTAAGCGCCACGATACATAGCCGCTGCGATGGACCTGTTTGGAGAATCGAGATCGAACAAGACGTCTTGGAAACGGCAGCGGAACACCGTATCTGGGAGCGGGCGCGCAGCACGCGCTTTAGCCACCAGCACTCGGCCAAAGAGCGGAGGGTTTTTCGTAGCTAGGGCAAATGCGCGTGACGCCGATTCCCGAATATGCATTCGTCAGGCTCCTGCTCGGCGCGCGCGCGCCGGAAATAGCTGGGTTGTTTCTTCGACAATCGAAGCGTGAGCAAACAGCCGCTGCAGCGGGCTCATGCGATCGAAGTCGGAACGCCAGATGCGATTCTCTTTCCTGTTCCGGACGATACCGAATTTGTGGCCGTGTAGGTCGAGCCGGATCGCTGTGCGCGGCCGATTGTTTGGATCGCCCGGTTGCGTCCACGCGGGCCCTTTGTGAATGCCGTTTCCATGGATCGCGGCGAGACCTCCGCGCGCCGTGTGGAGGGCGGCCCAGGTGTTACGCGGATAGACCCGCTCGACTTCCTCGTCGCTCAAACCTCCGTCGTTTGCATCGATGCCGAGGTCACGCGAAAGACGAGGACGGCAGGAGCGCACGTCGTGGCGGTTTGACCAGGGAATATAAATAAGCGGACCGCAGAAATCGTCGATATCCACGAGATAGACGAAAATCTGGAGGGAATCCGATTCGTCATTATCTTTATGGAAGTTGCTGGAGTGCAGGGGACGATTATGCGGAAAATCACGGACCACCGTGACGCGGTAAAGCGGAGGAACACAGCCCAAAAAGTTGGCGGCGATTCTTAAAATGCTTTCGTGAAACGCAACGTCGAGCAATTCAGGAATGTGGAGAAGGGGATCGCGTAAAGCGACCATCTTTTCGGTGGCCGCCAACTGCTCGTAGGAAAGGCCTTCGAGACTATCTCGCTGGCCATGCTGCACCGAATAGGCCCATCGCATATCGATTTGCAGATTCCGGAACATGGCGTCGGCCTGCGAGTAAATGCAGTCCACGACGCCAGGCGCGAAATAGCGCGGGGCGAGTGTGTAGCCGAGGGTGCGCAGCGACTGGACTTGTGCGGATTCAAAGTCGGTCATTCCAAAGAGAGAGCTATTGTTCCGGTATTCACGTTTTGCACGCGCACCTGCAATGTGGCGGGAGTAAAACAGGCGCGATTTGCAGATGGCGCTGTACAAGGCGGGCCGCTTACGGATTGTGCGTGGGAGGATACGAAACATGGCCGTTCGCTGCGGAATAGCCGCCGTGGCGGAGGGTTGCTTGCCTGTCATCGTGGCTGGAGTTGACATTCCGCGTTGCCTCCTCGCTTAAGGACTGAAGCGATGCCAGATGGCGACTTTGGAGCATCTTCCGAACGCGCCACCAAAACGATGAAAGAAACAAAAAGGCGCTCACCAAGCGCCGCTGCGTAGATGTTGCGGGCAAGCCTGAGAGCCCCGGGAACGCGGAGTGCAGTTCGCTTGATCGCGTTGTGCCAGCCGCTGCGACCCATTTGCCGGCATCGCGAGCGCCGGAAGAGTTCGTCCTCGAACGGGACGCGCAGGCGAGACGCAACGGTGAAGCCGTATTTGGCACAAAGAAAGTCGAGTGTATTCAGTCCGAGGAAATGCAGATCGTCAGGCACGCCCCAGTGGAACTGATTCCAGCGGCTCACGCGCCGCGACATTTCCGAGGTTCGCAGAATCACGCGACCTCCCGGAGCGAGCGCCAGGCGCAAGGATTCGAACATCGCGTCGAACGACGAAATGTGGGAAAAAACGTTAATCATGGTGATGACGTCGAATTTGCGGGCGCTGCGGAAGGTTTCGAATGGCACTTCCAGAATGTCGCACTTGGCTACCTTGCGGGCCGTACGGGCGGCCGATGGGTTTAGCTCAATCCCGAGCCGATGGCACGGGACGCGATCGGCGAGACGCTCCAGCAGGTTTCCCGTACCGCAACCCACGTCGAGAATTGCGGCCGCGCCGTCGCATTGCTCGGCGATTACATCGAAATGGCGGTCATAGTAGAAGCGCTCGCCTTCATATCGGCGGGAGCAATCCAAGAGTTCGATTTCCGGATACTCGCCAGACTCAACTCTACGATGTTGTTCGGGACCGCGCGGATACGGATGCACAAAAAACAGGCCACAATGCGAGCATGCGCGAACCTCGCAGCCGGCATCGCGAAACGCGTGGGATGTGGCAGAGCTGAGGCAAAGTGGGCAGAAAATGGAAGCGCAAACCGAATCTCGCTCGCGCGCTGGGGAGGCGGTCTGCAGCCGCTGCCCGGCGCGTGCGGCCGTAGCGTTCAGGAGCGAATGCGCCTGTTGTGCCTCGCTCACGAAATCACCTGTACTGGCGGCGTCTCGATGGCGTTTTCGCCAGCGCCCGTGCGGCGATTTGCTTCAGCGACAATCTCACGAATGGCCGCATAGACCTCGTACACCTGGCGATTTGACATCGAGGGAAAGAACGGGAGGGCAAGACAGCGATCAGCGGCGGAGTCCGTGTTTGGCAAGGGACGGAAGCGGCTCGAATCAATGCGCTGGAAATACGGCTGACGGTGGATTGCCGGAAAATATGGACGACAGTCGATCCCGCGAGCGTGCAAGCCGGCCATAAGCTCGTGTCTTCGGACCGCGGGAGAAGATCCGAGCACTTGAATCACATAGACGAACCAACTTCGTTTGAAGCCCGGCGGCTGATGGGGAAGCGCGATTCCAGGTACTTGCGCGAGCGCCTCCGAATAAAGGCGAGCTACGCGTTCGCGGCTGACTAGGAGTTCATCGATCCGGTCCAACTGAGCCAGGCCGAGTGCGGCATGGACCTCGCTGAGGCGATAGTTGTAGCCGAGGTGCTCGTGAAGCAACCATGCGCCCTCTTCGGATCGCCCTTGATTGCGAAAGCTGCGGCATGAACTCGCGATGCTTTTGTCGTTGGTAACGATCATTCCACCTTCAGCCGTGGTCATCTGCTTGTTGGGATAAAAAGCGAAAGTGGCCGCATCGCCGAATGTGCCTACGCGTCGTTGACTATATTCCGCGCCCAATGCCTCGCATGCGTCCTCGATTACGGCGAGCCCGAACTCGTGAGCAATTTCGAGGATTGGTTCCATGTCGCAGGGAAGGCCAAAGATGTGGACCGGCAAGATCGCTCGGAGCGTTCGCCGGGAACGCCGATTGATCCAGCAGTTCGTCAACGAGTCGTGGGCATAGTCCCTGATGATTGTCTTGCGGACATCATCTGGATCGAGGTTCAGCGAGCAGGCATCGATATCGGCGAATGCTGGACGCGCGTTTTCATACAAAAGGCAGTTCGATGACGCGACAAAGCTGAAAGAGGTGGTAATCGCGTCGTGGCCAGTACCGATTCCTAGAGCCTTCACGCACAAATGCAGCGCTGCAGTGCCACTGCTCGTTGCGACCGCGTATCGCGTTCCGACGAAGGCCGCGAATCTTTCTTCGAACTCAGGCAGCAGCGGGCCAAGGCTGAGACGTCCTGATCGAAGAGATCTCGCGACAAGGCTTATTTCCCGTTCCCTGATGTCTGGCTTCGAGAGGGGGATTCTCATGCAGCCTCCACCGGATCGATAGCCGCCAGCCTGGATGTCGAGCAGCTAATGTTGGACGGGCGTTTGCACGAGTCCGATCCTGAGTAGAATTTCGGAAAGAGTTGGCCGATGTAGGGCATGAGCGCGGAAGTATCTTCCGCAGCTAGAGCGCGTTCCATCTCGTGAACGGCGTTCAGGATCCCGCCCGAGCGCGCATCCTTTTCGCGAACGACCAGGATTCGTTTCGACGAGGTCGCGACTGGCCGCTCCCAATCATCCCAGAGCTGTTCGTTGAGCTTTTCGCCCTTTCGCAGGCCCATGAACTCGATCGCGATGTCGCGGTGCGGACGCAAACCGGAGAAGAGGGCCATCGTTTTCGCTAGCTGATAAATGTTAAAAGGTTCGCCCATGTCGAAGACGAATGTCTCACCGCTCTTCCCCAGTTCAGCTGCGCCGAGGATCAGGTGAACCGCTTCCGCTACCGACATGAAATAACGCGATGCTTGAGGATCTGTGACCCGAATTGGGCCTCCTCGTTGAATTTGTTCATAAAAAAGCGGAATGACGCTCCCGGTACTGCCTGCGACATTGCCAAAGCGGACGTTTGAAAAACGAGTAGCTAGGTTCTTGGCGGAGGCTTGCCTCGCAAATTCCTGAATGCAGAGTTCCGTGATTTTCTTCGACAAGCCCATGAAGCTGACGGGATCGACGGCTTTATCAGTCGAGATATTCACGAGCGACGTTACGCCGAATTGCAGCGCCGCCTGGGCGAGATTTCGCGTCCCTAAGACGTTGTTGCGTATGGCCTCTCCTGGATGAAGCTCGATCATCGAGACATGTTTGTATGCCGCAGCGTGGAAAATCAGATCGGGCCGTTCGGCTTTTAGAATGGCTTGCGTCCGGTTCGCGGAGGAAAGATCGGCCAGAATGGGCTTTACTGATTTGAAGCCGATGCTTTCCGCGATCGCAAGGTTCACATAGAAAAGGTTGTTCTCGGATTTGTCCAGTAACAGCAGCTTCCTGGGGCGAGCGGAGGCGATTTGCTTGGCCAGTTCGGACCCAATGCTGCCGCCAGCACCGGTAACGAGCACTGTTTTGCCCTCGATTAGGCTACGAGTCATCTGGATATCGGGGCGGAACTCATCGCGTTGAAGCAAATGCTCGACTCGCGGCGCGCCGAGTTGGCGCGTCGAAATGTTGCTAATTGCGGCGCATTGTATGAGGTCGGAAAGTGATGGCAAAGAGCGAACCGGCAAGTTCATTTGGCGGCAAGCATCCAGAATATCGTGCATCTGCGCGTGCGTAGCGCTTGGGATACACACGAGAATGGCCTCAGCACGCGCCTGCGAAGCGATTTTCGCCACGTCTCGAGTGGCGCCTAGGACTGGGACGCCAAACAACCTGCGGCCCCACTTTCTGGAGTCGTCATCCGCAAGAGCAACCGGTCGGAACCCGGAGGCGGGATCGAGCGCTGTTTGCCTCACAAGGGTCAAGCCAGCATCACCAGCGCCGACAATGACCGCGCGTGCACCAGTGCGGCGTCGTGAAGCACGATTTGCGCGCCACGTTTGCGCCCCGAAGTGGAGAACGCCCCACCCAAAAGTGAGTATGAAAGCGTCAAGCAGAATTAAACGTACAGAGGCGTATAAATTCGCGCCGTCTAACCCCAGAAAGCTGGCGAGCAATCCGAGATTTAGGATCACGGCTTGCATCAACGGCCGAACATCGAGAATGTTCGCGTGCCGGAGTGATCGCCCATGCAGCGCGGTAGAAGCGCTCGCCAAAAGTGCTGCTGCAGCGCTGATGCCGACCTTCGACCAAGTGTCAATGCCCCCTGAAACTATTCCGTCCGTTTGCGGCAGCACGATGACGGACGATACGTATGCCAAGACCGCGATCATGACTTCTGCGGCCAGCACCAACGCAGGGTGGAGGTCTCGTTCGACAACCGAACGAAAGTCCGACGACCATCGCGAAGCATTTTGCGTGCTTTCCCGGCTGTTCCGAGTGGCCCCTTCGAGAGAGAGGGTATGCATTTGTATTTTCCGGTTACCACGTTTAGTAATTGGCGCACGAGCAGTTGCGTTGATCGAATCCAGAGCCGAGAAATCGGCTACAGGATTTTCGATCTCTGCTTTCGCTCGACTCGTGGCCTAAACCGCCTCTGCGCACCTCAACTAAGGCGCCGAATTGGCCACTCGGTACCGCGCGGGGCGACTCACCCGCTGGCGCACTTCTGCTGTAGGACCAGCCGGATCCTAAAGCCGCCGATAAATCGCGGCAGGAATCGGATAGGTCCGTTTGTTCAAAACGGCGCCTAATATCGAAACTTTCGCGTCTTCTAAGATCCGTTTTGCGGTTCGCGCCGAATCGCGGCGAGTGTCGTTCGACGCAATTACCAGCACAATTCCATCGGATAACCCACCCAGAATTACTGCGTCGCTGGAGACGCTCAGCGCCGGCGCATCCATCAAAACGAAGTCAAACTCGGCTCGCAGTTCAGAGAGCCGCACCCCTATACGGGAAGGGTTTACGAGACCGCTGGGCCATGAGTGCGCAGACCCGGAGGGCATGATCCAGAGACGGCTCGTTCGGGTTCCGGTCACGAAATGCTGGATTTGCTCCGTTTGCCTCATTGCGTCGGAAAGACCGGGCGCCGCATCCGTGCGAAAATGTTCGTGCAGCGAGGGGCACCAGAAGTTTCCGTCCACAATGCAAACTCGATTCTGCGTGTGCGTAGCCAGCAACTCGGCAGCCTTGGCGCAGACCCACGTACAGCCAGATCTCCGGTTCACGCTTGAAAACGCGACAATTCTTGGCAACTCTTCCGTTGGCGCCGAAATAAAAAGGCGATGGACGAGCCTCGCAACTTCCACTTCCGCTGCCGCGTAGCCGAGCGGAGGGGCAGGTCCAACCGGTGGAGATTGGGAAAACGGGTGATGTTGCGTCGGCGCATTCGATACCGTGTCCTCGATTACTCCAAGCTGTTGTCTCATCTGCTTTGCCACATTCAAGTCCGTTTCCGGGCGACGCTCGCACAGGTCCAATTACTGCATGCCGGATGTGCTGCGAGGAATCGCCGCAAGAACCTTCAGATCGAGATAACGGGTCAACTCGTCCGGCGTGTGAAACGATGAATCGAGACGGTCGGCCGCATACGCTGCTCCAATACCGGAAACACCGGCCGCAAACAATCCAGCAAAAAACATCCATCCAAAATGCTCGTCAGGGAGAGCCGGCGCGGCGGGCGCCTCTGCGATTGAGACGTTTACGATTCGTCGGTCGTCCAGTGCGTCTGAAATGCGAGCTTCTTCACGCTTGCCGAGATACAAGAGATAATTGTCCTCCGCCGTTTTGACCGCGCGAGTAAGATCGGCTTCCGTTCGGTCGTCCGACTCAAGTCTTATGGCGGCGGTTTGATAGCGTCGAATCGTGCGCCGCATTGACTCCGCTTCGGCAGCAAATTGCGCGCGATCGGCCTCAGCTTTGGCCATTTCCGTCGCGATCCAGTCCTGGGCGGGAACCCTGTCTGTGGTGACTTCAGAAACTGGCGATTGCTCAGCCGTCCAGATCGCCTTCTGCGTTTCCGCAATTTGCGTTTCAATATCCTTGACGGGCGGATAAGAAGGCGCGTATTTCACCAGCATGTCGGAATGCTTTAATTCGAGTGATAAAAGCGTGCTCTTGAGCTGCGCGAGCAATTGGGCGTTTCCGGTTTCCCGCATTTCGGTGGTTTGTCGTTTCGGCGAAGCTTGCTCTTCTTCACGAAGGGCCTGTAAGCGCGCTGATGCGGCATCAGCATCGGATTCGTCCTGCTGCTGCTCGGCCTCGAACTTGCTCATCTGCTCGAGCGCTAATTGTTGTTCAACCGCTGGATCGACAGTTCCTTCACGACGATTGAATGAAATCTGCTGCGCTTCTGCGTCCGCGAGCTGCCGCTGGTACAGAGTGGTTTCTTGGTCGAAAAACGTGAAGCTTCCTGCGGGCCTGTGGACGGCCGCGTGCTTCTCCTGATAGAGGGTCGCAATTGTTCGCAGGACTTTGGCCGCCAGCCGCGGATCGCGCGAGGAGTAAGCGACCCGGATCACCGTCGTCTTCTGCAATGGCTCGACGGTAAGAGAATTGCGCAGATATCTTTCGGAACGGGCGAGCCGCACGGCTGGAGAGTCTTCGCCGAAAAAGAAGAAATGGTCACTTACACGTGTCCACCACGAGTACCGTGTCCGTTCGAGTCCACAGCTCAGAACAACCTCATTTAATAAATCGCGGCTGGTCAGCAGCTCGACCTCCGAATTCAGATCTTCCTGGGAAACGGAAGGGACAGGAGCCGCCTCGGTGGTAGGAGCCGGGCTAACGACGGAGTCGGCGCGATCGCGGTTCACAAAAATCTTCATCTCCGCTTGATATGTACGGGGCATCAGCAGTGCCGTCAGCATGATTCCGCCGAATACGCCTAGGAAAACCAGCAGAGCCATGTTTCGCTGCCGGAAAAGCGGCGCAACCGCGTCGCGCAGCGTTTTCCCCGGCGCCAGACCGCGCTCTTGGCGCAGCAAATTGACATCGCGGAAGACAAGATGTCGGTCGTGTGTTTCGTCGGTCATGGCTGTAGTTGGTAGTAAGCTCCGAACCCGGACGAGGGAATAAAGCGCTCAATTTTCGAAACGACGTTTTTGGGCACGTACAGCATGTCTCCGGGCTGAAGTTCCGCGTCCTCCCGTTCACGGCCGCTAAAAATTCGCTTCAGATTGATGCGTGTGATTTCGTATTGCGCATCGTCCACCCTGTGAAACAAGAGCGCTTGAGAGGTTTTTGCGGCGGCTGTCATGCCGCCGGCGATTGCAATCGCTTCGGTTGCTGACGTTGCGCCTCGCAGGTCATATTTCCCGGGATGGTTCACTTGTCCGGTAACGACAAAAAACGGCTTGTTGAAGTTCTTCAGTTCGACGGTAACAATTGGTTCGTGAAGGACTCCCGCGTAAGCGGCCTTGACCGCCGCAACAGCTTGTTCAGTGGTCAGACCCGCCAATCGGACATCACCAGCTCCTGTTAGGCTTGCGTAGCCATCCGGCTCGATGGTCACGTCCTGGTCAAACTCAGGAGTCAGCGGAAAAGCAATCGCAATTTCGTCGCTCGGGAATAGGCGGTATCTGCGATCGCGCGGCTGCAAAACGGGAGAGACACCGCTGCGGACGCTAAGGAAAGCCAAATTGCTCGTATGATCGGATGAACTCGAGGAGCCAGTGCGCGCCGCGGGGCAACTCGTCGCGAGCCCAGTTAATGTGGAGATAGCGATCAGCGCCACGATGCTGAGCCTCATATAGTGCACACCATCACCGCCTCGCTGCGCACGGAAAATCCGCTATCGGCAGCGAGCGGCGGCTTCTCGGCTCGCAGCACACGCCCTTTCACGATGACGCACGAGACGCGGGCGTCGGCCGCGAACATCGGAAGTTGGATGCTGACTTGTACCCTATGCCCTGCCGAGGGAAAGGTCGAAGCAAATATGTATGCGCCGCCCGGGCTGATATCGCGAGTGTACCCACGCGACTGGTGCGCGACTCCGTCTTCCTCCACCCAGCTCACCACGACATCGGCTTGGAGCGCGTAGCGTATGGCGGACCGAAGATTTCTGCGAGAGTTAAAACCGCATAGACGGTCTCGGGACTGCCGCAATGGACTTGGCGCCGGGCTCATGACGTGGACGGGAAGCTACGCTCGGAGAGCGTTCTTCGCAAGTGGCTGAATGTACCGCTGTGGCACAGCCATGGTTCGAAGGCAGTCCACTTGTTTTTAAAAGGCCACTTGTTCTGGAGCCGTGTCCCTATCTGTCCCGGCTGAATGCAAAACCTGGCGACATTTCGTATCAGAAAGACGCGGGGACGCTAGGACAGAAGTACTTAGGTACGAATGTACCTAATTTTGGTGAATTACGAGGCCTTCTGCAGGCGTGAAGCGCATGGACTTCTCTCAAGTAGCCTTTAACCAAAAGCTGGCAAAGCAGTTACGCGCGTGCGAGTGTGTTCCAAATCGTGAAACGCTAATTTAACGTAATCCCGGAAGGTTGGCCCGAGCCGAATGTGGAAAGAACAAATCGCTGTCTAGCGGGGCCCCGGAAAGGCAATCACTCTCATCTGGTTGGCGGCTTGCCGATGAGCGAAAGTGGACTTTGCCGTTTGCACCGACGCCTGCGCCCACACATCAAAAATCAGCATTTTTGTCTTGTATTAGCTCGATCGGTTCTCTAGAATGCGCCCACCTTCCAGAACTCCAAAGCTGCAGAGGTGTGTTATGGAGATGATGCAGCAATCGCGGAGCTCTGCCATCACGGTTTTCATCGCGGAATCCAACTACCTGAATTGTCAGTTGCTCGAATCGACGCTCCGCCGCAAGAACCGAGCCATCGCGATTGTGGGTTCGGAGATCGGACGCGAACGATCCCTGACCTTCATCGAGAAGCGCCAGCCTGACGTAGCTCTGATTAGCGCGCAACTCGAAGGAGGGGATCTCGACGGATATCACTTGATAAGCGAACTGCGCTCGATGCAGTGTCCGACGCGGGCAGTCCTTTTACTTGGCTCTCGCGAACGCGATCTCGTCATTGATGCGTTTCGTTGCGGTGCGCACGGGGTAATCTTTCGTGATGAACGGATCGAGACCCTTCGGCGCTGCATTCGCGCGGTGCATGATGGGCAAGTATGGGCGAACAGCGAACAGTTGCGATACCTGCTAGATGCCTTATATCACTCGATGCCGCCGAGTTTCCGGCAGAGTGCCAGGCTTGAGCTGCTTTCAAAGCGGCAGGCGGACGTTGTGAGGCTAGTTGCACAGGGCATGACCAACCGCGATGTGGCGGCCGAACTCGGATTGAGCGAGCACACCATTAGAAACTACCTTTTTGAAATCTTTAACCGCGTGGGCGTCTCGACACGTGTGGAACTCGTCCGATTTTACATGCACAACGCTCATCATGAGCAGCTAGCGGGGTAAACTGCCGCAGCCACAGGTGAGTTGCCCTGAGGCTGCTCCCGTGATGCCAATAACATTATAGAGGGTTTGCCTGATAGTGCTGGTCTCGCGGCTCCTGCTACATAAAACAAGTATTCTATGGGCGGATGTTAGTGCGAATGTGTTCCCAGGCACCGCCCATCGCTCCGCTCCGCAGAGACAGCAACCGACTCCCGGCCCGCTTGTAGAGCTGTTCCAAGCACGGCGTCAAACATTTTCGAATTCTCATCCCAATGGAAATTGAGAGGCGGCTCAGAAAGTCGTGAGTACCATACGGGTTGTGATCGTATTCCATAACCGGCTATTAAGAGACTCAATCGCCAGAATTTTGGGCAAGAGAACTGAATTCGAGGTCGTCGCGGCGCCGAACAGCGAGACACTTTCCTTGCACGAAGGGATTGAGGATCTCTCCGATGTGCTGCTTCTCGATTCATTAGAGTACTTGTTCGATTCTGCTCGCCAGAAGCTCGAGGGATGGTCAAGCCGTGCATTCAGGCCACTTCTGCTCGCGATGGAAGATGATCCGTCGCTTTTTTTGCGTGCAGTCCGAAGAGGTGCATGGGGATACGTGCTGCAGGACGCATCGGCCGCCGATGTGGTTGCAGCAGTGCGCAGCGTCGCACAAGGCCAGGCGGTATGCCCTCCTCAATTCACTCGCTTTCTTTTCGAGTATATAGCCACGCAAACCGAGGAAATGCCCAGCAGCAGCCGGCGCAAGCGCTGGGGATTAACAAGACGCGAGCAACAATTGGTTCCTCTTATTGAGCGTGGTTTAAGCAATAAAGAAATCGCAGGCTACTTCCATCTTTCTGAGCAAACGGTCAAGAATCACATTCACAGAATTCTTCGAAAGACTGGCGTCTCGGATCGGCTAGGCATTGGGGAAGTCTGCCGCGATTCGGTTTCTCCAATAGGTACCGAAAGCAGTACTCAGCCTAAGTTTGAAGTCAGTCGGGTACTATCCTAGACCTACGTCCCACTTCTCGCTGATCCCATTCGATCTCCCGCAGTCGATAACGCTTAATTGAGCCTGTCGCGTTCCGCGATGTTCTCTCATACTCCCGCTGCGGAGGTGGACGATGAGTGTGATTCGCGTGCTCGTGGCAAATCGTCACCGGCTGGTGCGCGAACTTATTGTCGCCTCTATCTCTGATCAACCAGACATTCAAGTAGTTCAGGAGATCGAACATGAGTCCGAAGTCGAGGACGCTATCGACCGAACACAGCCGGATTTTCTGATTGTTACTCTCGATCGGAACAGCGGATTGCCCGAGTTTTGTAATTTGATTCTACAGAAGCGCCCACAAATGAAGATCATCGCCATAGCGCCGGACCGGAATGTGACCGTCTTTTACTGGGCATCCCTCCAAGTGAAGTCCCATCCCATAGAAGCTTCCGAGGCGGGCGTGCTGGATGCACTGCGAGGGATCGTGCGTCCGGCCGCGAGGATTCAATGAACCGCCCGTTTAGTCTCGCTGAGCTGAGGTGCCATCACGGACTCCGCCCGTGCATGTCCGCAGCGTGTGTGGTGGTTCTGTTTCTTCTGTGCGCTTCAGCATCCGCACAGACGCAGGAGGCCGAGCCTGCATTCTCGTCGGAACTCGGACAGCAGAATCTGAGCCTTGTAGCGGCGCCCAGCGCTGATATCAAAGCTGTATTGATCAAGGATCCTGGACTCATGGTTGAACTAAAGCGCTGGATCGCTGAAGACGCGACCAACCATGGCCAACTAGTGAGCGAGGAAGATTTAACCGACGACGCCGTATATAGCCGGCTTGACAGCGACGTTCACTTCCGAGGCATCGCGACTTTGCTGTTGCAGCAATACGGCTACCTTACGCCAACTGTGAACCCCGACTCGCCTATGGGCAAAGAGCAACAGCTGCTGATTCAAGAAAGAGTGAAGTGGATTTCTCAGGAAGAAGAAGAAGCTCGCGAGCAACAAGAGCAAGACCAGCAGCAGAAGGTCAAGCAGATAGAAAAAGCTCGCGCTTGCGCGGACGGAACTCGGACGGATTGCCCGCAGCAATCGCCTCAACCCCAATCCACACCGCCACTTCTGACGAATACTCCTACGCCTTCGCTCGAGCCGCCCACATCTCCGGAAGGAGAGCCTTTCGCACCGATTCCTACGCCACCCACCAGCCCGACTCCACCGGGAGGCGATAGTGGTTCGGTTGAGCTTGCGCAGCTTTTAAAAAACGGCGAAGGTAACAGTCCTGAACTCTCTGGATTGGGCCAACCATCTGGCGCGTCCCTCGGCGGGAGTTCCCTCGAAGGGATGGACGCTGGCCTCGCTACTCCGGGAGTCATGAACTCGCCCGCTTTCATGCAACGAACGACGGGCAGCGATTTTGGTTCTTCTGGCTCATCGCAAGGGCCTTTTTCGAGCGGCGGAGCAATGGGCCAATTCGGCGAGAGTTTTCTCGGCATGGGCGCAATTTCCCCTTTGCAGGCAGATTTGTACTCCGCGCCCCAGCCCAAGGGACTGGAAATGATGTCTCCGGCCTATCCATCCGGCACGCCCGTGATTCCGCCACTGTCTTACAGTCCGTCCGTTCCGCCTTCATCGTCTGCGGAGGAGATGGTGATGGAGCGGGTCCCAAATCCTTACGGTGACATTCCATCGCTCTACGATCGCTATCTTCAAGCGCTGCCGCGTCCCGCATCACCGCAACGATTCGGCGCGAGTGTGTTCGAAAATGGAACGCGCGATCCGCAACTAATTCCCATGGACCTACCTGCGGGCCCGAACTACGTCGTTGGTCCTGGCGACAGCCTTTTGATCGATCTTTGGGGTGGTATCTCCAGTCGCATCTTCCGTACGGTTGACCGCGAAGGTCGCGTGACTTTGCCCGAAGTGGGGCCCGTGATGGTGAGCGGCAAAACTTTGTCCGACGCCCAACAGATCATTCAAAAAGACCTTCGAACTCAGTTCCGGGATATTTCGGCAGC
The DNA here is from genome assembly GCA_030038275.1 of Candidatus Acidiferrales bacterium. Lineage (GTDB taxonomy): Bacteria > Acidobacteriota > Terriglobia > Acidiferrales > UBA7541 > Palsa-295. Next base: position 68,252 of record JASHPG010000100.1, read on the forward strand.
CGTATCGCTTTCTCGCCTTCGAACCATTCGCGTTTACGTCGTTGGCGATGTGGTGAAACCTGGTGCGTACGACATCAGCTCCTTATCCACGCCGCTGAATGCGTTATTCGCGGCTGGCGGTCCGACTTCGACTGGCTCGTACCGCATCGTCGAGCACTATCGAGGCAACCAGCTCATTCAGACGGTTGATCTCTACGATCTGCTTTTGCACGGTGTCAGGTCAGATATTCAGCCTCTGACGAGCGGAGACACGATCATCGTGCCGACGATTGGACCGCAGGTTACGGTGGAAGGAATGGTTCGCCGCCCCGCAATTTACGAGCTCAAAGATGAGACAAACTTGCAGCAGGTGCTTGAATTGGCTGGCGGTTTACTGCCAATTGCCGCTTTGCGCCACATCGAAGTGCAGCGTCTGGTGGCTCATCAAAAGGAAACGATGCTCAGCCTCGACATTCCGGAAAGTGATGATAGTCAGCAAATCACAAAGGAACTCTCGACTTTCAAGGTGCAAGATGGTGATCAAATTCGTATTTTTCCGATTGCCCAAGGTAACGAGAACGCCGTTTACCTAGAGGGCCATGTGGTGCGCCCTGGACGATACGCGTATCACTCCGGTATGACCGTTGCGGACCTAATCTCTTCCTTCAAGGAACTACTGCCAGAACCCGCTCTGCAGTACGCGGAAATCATCCGGCTCAACGAACCCGACTTGCACCCAACGGTGCAGAGTTTTGACTTGGCGAATGCGCTGGCGCATCCGTCACAAGCGCCGGTTCTCCATGCTATGGATACAGTTCGCATCTTCAGTCGCTTTGATTTTCAAAATCCACCAACAGTTGCCGTTCTGGGAGACGTACGTAAACCTGGAATCTACCGAACGTCGGGCGAAGTTCATCTGAGCGACGCAATTCATGTGGCCGGCGGACTCGCTCCGGATGCGGAAAGTGACGATGTGCAGATATTCCGAGATTTTCCGGACGGCAAAGCCCAGATATTCAGCGTGAATCTGGCGGCGGCGCTTTCCGGTGATCCGTTGCAGAACATCATGCTCGACTCGCGCGACCGGGTTTTGGTCCACCAGAGTCCAAATGCCGCGCAGCCGGCGGTGGTTTACATCGAAGGCGCCGTCGAGCGCCCAGGACGATATCCGCTCACCTCTAATATGACCGTGGCCGATTTAATCCGCGTTGGTGGCGGATTACTGCCGAGCGCTGATACGCAAATCGGCGATCTCACCCGCTATCAGTGGGCTGGCCAGCGGAAACTCACAGGCGTGGCCGAGCCGATAGATCTGCGGGAAGCGCTCAATGGAAAGATTGGATCCAGTTCACCCCTTCGCAACGGAGATGTTGTCACCATTCGGCAGGTGCCGGGTTGGAATGATCTCGGCGCGTCCATAAAGATCACAGGAGAAGTCGAGCACCCAGGAGCCTACGGGATCCGGCCGGGCGAGCGCTTGAGTTCTGTAATCGAGAGAGCCGGAGGGTTCCGCTCGGGCGCTTATCCTTATGGCGCAATTTTGCAACGAGTTGAGGTTCGCAGTTTGGAGCAGAAGCAACAAGATGAACTGGTTATGCGAGTAAAAGACGCCGAAGGAGAGTTGACCAGTCTTCCCGAGGGTACTCCGCAGCAGCGGCAATCCCGGGATGCGGCGTTGGCGCAGTATCAAACCACCCTCACAGAACTTAGCACTTCATCGCCTGCCGGGCGAGTGACCATCCGTATATCGCCAAAAATAAAGCAGTGGAAAGGGACACCATCTGACGTCGAGGTTCGTGCCGGCGATACGCTATTTATCCCGAAGCGCCCAGACTTCGTCATGGTCACCGGGGAGGTGTTTGACCCAACCGCCGTTTCGTTCAGCCCCGGGCGGAGCGCGAAGTGGTACCTGGAGCAGTCGGGCGGCCCCACAACCCTGGCAAATAGAAAAGACATTTTCGTGATTCGCGCGGACGGCTCGGTGATAGGCGAGAAGAAGACGCTTTGGATCGGAGACTCATTGAACGCAGTGCTTGAACCTGGTGACACAGTAGTTGTGCCGGAGAAGGCGATTGGCGGAGGCCCGAATTGGCAGAACATCTTCACGTCCGCGGAGCTTGCGAGCTCGATCACCAGCACTCTGTACATCGCGTTGCATTACTGACGACCAAAATCAACACCTGGAGGCGCTGGCTCGTGCTTAGTTGTTGTCTTCTCGCGGGAATCGATGGAGCAGGCCTGACCTGCCGGGCCCAAGTGTTGACTCAACAGCCGGGCGCAGCTTCTTCTTCATCCATCTCTAGTTCCTCCATAAAACGCGAGGGCAAAAACGCTCCTATTCGAAAGAAGAAAAATCGACCTTCTAAGCCAGACGACTCGTTCAATGTCGCCGATCCAACATTCAGCGCGCCGGACCCAACGAATGTCATTGGTCCGCGTTTACTGAAGAACATCGCTGATGACCAGGAGGCGATCTGGACTAGCCCAGCGCATTTGCGGGTGTCTGATGCCGATTGGCTGGTGCCGCTAGGGGCCATTACCGGGATTCTCTTGGCCACGGACTCCGAATTCAGCAAGCATTTGTCGAACTCGCCGAGTCGGCTAAACGAAAGCGACAATTTTTCGAACGCCGGGATTGGCGCTCTAGTGGGCGCCGGAGCTGGCCTCTATCTATGGGGACGAATAACCCATGAGGACCACAAACGTGAGACTGGTCTGCTGGCAGGTGAAGCGGTGATTGATAGCTTGGCGGTCACATACGCCGCGAAATACGCGTTTCAGCGTGATCGCCCTTTGCAGGATAACTATCGCGGACAATTCTGGCAGGGGGGCACCTCATTTCCTTCGGAGCACTCGGCCGTAGCCTGGTCGATCGCCAGTGTGTTCGCCCACGAATACCCCGGACCACTGACTTCGACGCTCGCCTACGGCCTCGCATCCGCCATCAGCTCATCGCGTGTAACCGCCAAGCAGCACTTCCCAAGTGATGTCTTAATCGGCAGCGCAATCGGTTGGCTCGTCGCCCAAGAAGTCTATCGGCACCATCACGATCCGGAGCTTGGCGGAGGAGCTTGGCCGACTTATGACGAAGTTCACGAGATGGTCGCCGGGCACTCGCCCGGAAGCATGGGCTCGCCATACGTCGAACTCGACAGCTGGATTTATCCCGCCATCGAGCGCCTCGCTGCTTTGGGTTTCATCCACTCCGATTACCTAGGTACCAGGCCATGGACCCGCCTTGAATGTCTCCGGTTGGTGCAACAGGCCGGGGAGCAAATTCGCGCTGAGGAAGGCATTCCAAGCGAAGCCCAGCAACTGTACGACGCATTATTAACAGAGTTCTATGGCGATCTCGAGCAACTGAACGGTAGCGGCGAAACGTCGGCGCATATCGAGTCAATTTACACGCGCACGGTCGGAATCAGCGGATCGCCGCTCAACGACAGCTACCATTTCGGTCAAACCATCATCAACGATTACGGTCGTCCGTACCAAGAGGGTTTCAACACGTACGACGGCTTTTCCGGCTACGCAACCGCCGGCCGATTCACGCTATACGTTCGCGGAGAATATCAACACTCGCCGTTTGCGCCACCATATTCGCTGCAAGTGCGCGAAGCGATTGCCAAAGCGGATGCCAACCCGCTTCAGGCGGCGACTCCGTTCGCACAGGTTGACCAATTTAATCTACTGGACACCTACGTCGCAGCAAATTACTCCGGCTGGGATTTTGCGTTCGGAAAGCAAAGCCTCTGGTGGGGACCTGGCGACGGCACGTCTCTGATATACAGCGACAACGCAGCGCCCATATATATGTTTCGCGGTAGCCGGATTTCTCCGTTCCGCATTCCGCTGCTTTCCGACGTTCTCGGTCCTTTCAAACTCGATTTCTTTGTCGGCAAGCTTTCGGGCAATCAGTTTCCGCCACGGCCACTGATTCACGGCGAAAACGTCACCTTCATGCCAACTCGCAACTTACAGATCGGTTTCGACCGCCTGGTGGAATTCGGCGGAGTTGGCCGGCCGCTAACTGCGGGCGCGCTCTGGAACAGCTATCTTAGCGTGACATCGTCGGTGAACTACCGCGCGTCGAGAAATCCAGGAAAGCGGACTAGCGGCTTCTATTTGTCGTATCGCCCGCCACTTTTGCGGAACTGGCTCTCGGTTTACGGAGAGGCGTTGAGTGCTGACGATGTTACCCCGCTTGCAAACCCGCCACGAGCCGCATGGAACTCCGGCATCTACCTGCCTCGCATTCCCGGCCTTCCGAGGCTCGATTTCCACGCGGAAGGAGGCTATACAGATGCTGATACGAGTAGGAGCAACAACGGCGATTTCGTTTATTGGGACCTCTTTTATCACGACCTCTCAACCAACAAACGCAACCTGATCGGCAGCTGGATCGGCAGGGAAGGTAAGGGATACCAAGCATGGACGACCTACCACTTCAACGCTCGAAGTGATTTTCAGATTGGATTCCGCCACGCCAATGTCGCCAAGGATTTCATACCTGCCGGCGAGACGATAACAGACGGCTACACCAACATAGGTTGGCAGTTTCCGGGCGGCGTGAGTATCTCAGGAGGTTTGCAGTACGAGAAGTGGCTCGCTCCCATACTAGCCCCAGACCCGCAGACAGACTGGACGGCGACCTTTCAGCTCGCCCTCTATCCCCATTGGAGCTGGTGACGCCGGTCGCAACCCGAGATTCTTATGAACCGACTCCGCGATCTTCACGAATCAGTAGAGGAATCGTCACAAACTAAATTGCAGTCGTGGCGCGCGTGCCGCATCCGCGCGTTATCCATGCGACTTGCTTCGCCTTCCGGAACAGTTATGGGGGGCATCGCCGGCAAGAGAGTTTTCTGATGCGTAGCCGCAAAGCGCCGCGACATTCGGACCTGCTCGTGGACGATTGGGAGCGGTCCGCCACGATCGCCGACCCCGAGATGGCTGCGGCCGCGCGCGAAAAGCGGCTGGCTCGAATGCGCCTTCTATGGGAGCGTCGCGCTCTGCTGGGCCGGGTCACGGCAATTGGCATCTTGTGCTGCACGGCGATCGCTTTCCTGATCTCGAACAAGTACACCTCGACCACTCGCCTGATGCCTCCCGATCAGGACAGCTCATCAGGGCTCGGTATGATCGCTGAACTGTTCAGTGGCGGTAAGGGAGCCACAAGTGACACGCTGGGCAACCTTGCAGGCAACGCGCTTGGACTTAAAACCACCGGCGCGCTTTTTATCGGAATTTTACAGAGCCGCACGGTGGAAGACGCTCTCATCGGCGATTTCAATCTAAGAAAAGTTTACGGCGATAGGCGTTGGGAAAAAGCGCGCAAACGTCTGGAGTCGAATACGAACATACAGGACGACCATAAGAGCGGAATCATCACCATCGCGGTGAGTGACAAAAACCCTCAGCGTGCCGCAGCTATGGCCGCTGCCTACGTGACGGAACTGGATCGAGTTGTGACACACCTCAATACATCGTCGGCTCACCGGGAACGGGTGTTTCTTCAGGGGCGATTGCAGCAGGTGCAACAGAACTTGGAAGCAGATGAAAAGACATTCAGCCAATTTGCCAGCAAGAACAGTGCGATCGATGTCCCTCAACAAGGGAAAGCGATGATCGAAGCTGCTGCGTCACTTGAAGGACAGTTGATCGCGGAAGAAACGGAGTTGCAGAGCTTGCGGCAAATCTACACCGACTCAAACGTACGGGTAAAAAGTATGGCCGCACAGGTCGCCTCGCTGCGGCAGCAATTGCAACAGCTGGGGGGAAAGGGAGCGGTCGATGACGCCGACTCCGATCAAAACGATCTCTACCCCTCAATCCGCCAGCTCCCGATTCTCGGCGTCACCTACGCCGATTTGTACCGCCGAACCAAGGTTCAAGAGGCCGTCTTCGAGACCCTTACGCGTGAATACGAGATGGCAAAGGTTGAGGAAGCCAAGGAAACTCCCAGCGTGAAAGTCCTCGATCCCGCGAACGTTGCCGAAAAACCTTCTTCCCCTAATCGTTGGCTCATCGTTTTTGGGGGAGGAGCTTTGTGCTTACTAGCGGCTGGGTGTTGGGTTCTCGGCGAAACGAAGTGGAACGAAATTGACCCCAACGACCCCGGGAAAGCGCTCGCTCAAGAGATTTTCGGTGCTACGAAAAACCAGTTCGCAACGTTCTCGCATGCTGTCGCCAAACTGAGGTTGCCGAAAGGCACCACCGAACATGATGGCGACCAGTCAGCGGCAGATTCGGCACCAAGAGGGCACCGGTCAGCAGGAAGCGTGACCGGCCCAGGCCCGCAAGCTCATTAACTGGAGGAGACCCAACATATGAACTGGAATGGCGTGCACGTCCTGGTTACAGGAGGAGCCTCGTTTATCGGATCAACTTTGGTCGATGCTCTTGTTGAGCGTGGCGCCAAAGTGCGCATCGTGGACAACCTCAGTAGCGGAAAACTCGAGAACATTGAAGGGCACGTGCGAGACAGGGGGGTGGAATTTCTCGAAGAGGATCTTCTGGACGATAACGTTGCCGAGAAGTCGGTGCGCAACATCGAAATTGCTTTTCATTTGGCGGCCGATCACGGCGGTCGAGGCTACGTCGATCTGCATCAGGCCGCGTGTGCCGGCAACTTGGCCCTCGATGGCATATTCTTCCGTGCGTGCCGTCATGCTGGCGTCGATAAAGTCGTTTACGCGTCGTCCGGTTGCGTTTACCCCAATTTCCTGCAAACCCAACCTGACGAGATCCTCTACCTGAGCGAAGACAAGGTCGGTCCTCCGTACGATGCCGACAACATGTACGGCTGGGCCAAGCTTATGGCAGAGATGACTCTGCGGTCCTACTACAGCGACTTCGGAATGAAATCCGTCTCCTGCCGTTACTTTACTGTGTATGGGGAGCGCGGCCACGAAAATCATGCGGTGATCGCGATGATCGCCCGCGCGTTTATCAAACAAGATCCTTACATTGTGTGGGGCAACGGTCAGCAAATTCGCAACTGGACTTACGTCCAGGACATTGTCAGCGGCACGATCCGCGCAGCCGAGGTCATCGACGACGCGACTGCCGTAAACCTCGGCACGATGGAGCGAACCCGCGTGCTCGACGCTGTAAGAGACGTCATGGACTATACCGGTCATCACGCAACCGTCGAGCTCCATCCCGAAATGCCCACCGGCCCGATGAATCGTGTTGCCGACAATACACTTGCCTGCAAGCGGCTCGGATGGGAGCCAAAGATGAACTTCCGCGACGGACTTCATCGGACAATCGACTGGTACTTCCGCACCAAGAAACGCGAAGAAGTCGCCGCCGTCCTCAATCGTATGCTTACCGAGCGCGATTCTGTCGCAAGCGGCTCCCTCGAGGGCGTTGCTTCAGCTGACTGATGCCCGAACGCGCCCAATTCGCCGAACCAGGCCGGTCATCTGCTGCAAACGCCGGAGTCGGGCGGATGCCGGACGCCACCCTGAGGAATCCGGATGTTTTCGCGTTTCCTCGGCCCGGAGTTGCCGAACCTCCGATTTGGACCACGCGTCGCAAATCCAGGCGGCATGCGGGAGAGAGCGTCTGGCTACAGGTAGCGTTCGCACTGATCGACGTCGCTTTCGTGCTTCTTGATTGCGCGATTGCCTTCCTCATGCGTTTTGCGCGGGGAGGTTTATACGGTGTCTTGCTTTCCGGTCGATTGCAGCTGAATACCCATCAGCCGATCTCGCGATACGTGGGTTTTCTGCTGCTCTATGTGGCCTTGGTTGTCATCTTCTGTAAATCCTATGATCTCTACCGAACTTCCAGGACCCGGCGTTTTCGAGAGGAGTCCTCCGCGGTTTTCGAAGCGGTTTTTCTGGCCACCTTACTTTTGGCCGCGTTCGTCTTTCTCTCGGGCATCAAAATCGTCTCGCGTTTCGTTGTCGCGGCCGCATTCTGCCTCAATGTTCTTGCGCTTTCGTTTTGGCGCTATGCGCGCCGCCGCATCGTGATTCGCCGCGTGGAGAAGGGGATTGCCGTGCGAAACGCGGTAATCATCGGAGCTGGCGAGGTCGGTCGTGCGCTGGCGCGCGTGCTGGATGGAAACAAGCTCCTGGGCTACAAAGTAAAGGGCTTTCTGGACGGCAAGCACTTGGATGAAGCGCGTGTCCTTGGACGTATCAGCGACCTCGTCCGTGTAGCGCGTGCCGAATTCGTGGACGATGTTTTCGTTACGATCCCCTCCGAGCGTGAACTCGTCAAGCGCATTGCTCTTGAAGCGCGGACAAATCACCTGTCGCTTAAAATCGTTCCCGATTTCTACGACGGACTCACCTGGAACTCTCCCATTCAGCACCTAGACGATTTCCCAGTCATCGATCTTTGCTGGCAGCCGATTCCCACATTCTGTCTCTTTCTGAAGCGCGTCATGGACGTGATCCTTTCCGCCGTCGCGCTTGCGTGTTTTTCTCCTGTATTCCTAGTCCTCACGATCTGGGTCAAGCTCGATTCATCCGGCCCAGTAATTTATCGCGCCCCGCGCGTGGGCAGAAAAGGACGGATCTTCACCTGCCATAAGCTCCGGACGATGGTTCAGGATGCTGACCTCCTGAAGGATTCGCTGCGGTATCGCAACGAGCGCAAGGGCCCCTTTTTCAAAATTGCCCAGGATCCACGCATCACCCGCGCCGGAAGATTCCTGCGCAAGTATAGCCTCGACGAGCTTCCGCAACTCTGGGACGTTCTCAAGGGCAACATGAGCTTGGTTGGGCCGCGCCCTCATCCGATCGACGACTACGCCAAATATAATCTCGAACATCTTCGTCGGCTCGACGTTAAGCCCGGCATCACTGGGCTATGGCAGGTGACCGCGCGCCAGGATCCCTCGTTTGAAACTAATTTGCGCCTAGACCTGGAATACATCGACGGCTGGAACCTGCTGCTCGATTTCAAAGTCTTGCTGAAAACGGCAGCTGTGGCGTTGAGCGGCACGGGACAGTAGCCGCCGTGGCAATGCTTTTTCCCGATGCTAGCGTGCGCGGACGCTTTGGCACCAGTTTTTGGGCGCTTGCCGATCAAGGCGCCGTAAGCCTTGGAAATTTTATGACGCAGATTGTTCTGGCTCGCTCGCTGTCGCATTCCGAGTACGGCATTTTCGCGCTTATTTTTGGCGTACTGCTGTTCTTGTTCACATGCCAGAGCGGCTTGATCGCCTACCCTCTATCGCTCGAGGGCGCTGCCGCCGACAATGCCACGCTGCCAAAAGTAGCTTTCGCGGCCGCGTTCCTCACGATACTTCTGGCGATCCCATTTTCTAGCCTGGTAATTGGAGCCACGGTATTTCTTCACGTTATGGCAATTACCTGGGCGGTGCTGCTGGCCATGCTCCTCTGGCAATTGCAAGAGACGTTTCGCCGCGCTCTGATGTCTCATCTACGCCACGACGCCGCAATTTGGGGCGACGCGCTGAGTTATGGTGGGCAGGCCGTTCTAGTGTGGTTGCTCGCTCGCGATGCGGCCTTGACGCTCCAGCGCGTTTTCCTGGTTGTCGCTGTTACTTCCGCCGCAGCGGCCATCGTGCAATCGATTCAAGTCGGCTGGTCCGCCATGCCCCTGCGCGTGGCCTTCGCCACCGCTCGGAAATATTGGTCGTCTGGCAAATGGGCGCTCCTCACGGGAATGAACGAGTCTGGTATTCGGCAAGCTTTCCCGTGGATGCTGGCGCTGCTTTATAGCCCCGCCGAAGCGGCTTCCTTCCAGGCCGTGATGAATCTCGTTGGCGTCAGTCATCCAGTCATGTTCGGCACCAGCAACATTGTGATTCCGGCCGCTGCGGACGCGAAACTCCGGCGCGGGGCGGCGGCGGCGTTTCGCACGTCCTCCTGGTATGGCGCTTTCGCTGTGCTTTTAGTCTTGCCTTTCTTCGGAGCGCTCTTCTTCTGGCCTCATCCGGCTCTGGCCTTGTTCTACGGAAAATTGTCGCCATACGTTGCCCTCAGCATGGGAGTTCGCATCGCCGCTTTTGCTTATCTCGTGTATATCTCAGGCAGCTTTCTGAGTGCTTATCTCTTCGGAATCGGACGTCCCAAGCATGTGTTTGCTGCTAGCGCGGGTAGCACCGTTGTGGCGCTGATTCCGGCCGCCATTCTAGTGCTCCGTTATGGAGTCGTCGGTGCGATCGTCGGTTTTCTAACTTTCGCATTGGTCCGCGTGCTCCTGTGGGCGTTTTTTGCGGCTCGCACGCTGCGTGTATCGGAGAACTCCCAAGGATTGGCAAAAAAATCCCTGTTCGCGCGCTTTACTACCTCCATCGAAAGCGCTGCGGTTGATCCCGCGGGACGCAAATGAGTGGCGGAATCTGGCCGCGTGTTGTGGTCTTCCTTGTCGTTGGATATTTCTGCATGGGCCGCTCTTTCGCCTATCTCGGCTTTCCATCGTGGCACATCTTTTTAGGCGAAGTGTTTTTGGCCGCGTTCCTGCTCTTCGGTCCCTGGACACGCCTCGGTCGCTGGCCTTGGGTTGCGCGTCGGCTTTCCAAACTGAAGATTCTCCTTGCATGTTTCATGCTGTTTCTTTGCTACGGTGCTTTCGAAGTTATCCACGGCGTTCATGACGGCAATCCGCTTCTCGTCGCCGTTCGTGACGCAGCATTCGACTATTATCCGCTTTATCTCTTTCTCGGCATCTTTGCCGGTTTGAGCTGGCCGGCCTTGATGCGTCGCCTCGTTCGCATTTTCGCGTGGTGCAACGGCATTTACGGCGTTCTCTACATTCTGGTCTTCAACCGTCTCGATTGGACGCTTTCCGGCGTCTCGCAGCAGATATCGCCTGTTCCCGTTTTCGGCTTGCCTGAATTTTCCTTTGTCGCCCTGTTGGCTCTCCTCGCCTTTGAGCCGGACCTAAAAACGGTCTGGCATCTCTTGGCGCTGAATTCTTTTGTCCTCCTAGGAATGCAAATCCGCGCGGAATGGTTCGCCTTTGCCATTGGTCTGCTCGTTTGGGGTTGGATGACCAAGCGGCTTTGGCGCATGGCTGCAGGCGGCACTGTGATCCTGCTGCTGCTGGTTCTCATGGCTCTGGTGAACCTAAAAATTCCCGGTCCCGCCACCCGCGGCGGCGGCGAAATTTCCGCGAGAGATCTGATCGGCCGCGCTGTCGCGCCCATCGATCCTGATCTGGCCGAGAATTACACTTCGTACTACAAGATGGACGTCGATACCGCGGTTTGGCGCACCGTCTGGTGGGCGGCCATCTGGCAAGCGGTTCAATCGACTCACATCAGCGCACTTTTGGGATTTGGATACGGTTACCCCATAGGGGACCTCGTCCCCTACCTCCAAGGGGATTTCATCGAAACGCCCCACAACGTCTTCTTTTACGCGCTCGCCTACAGCGGGTGGATTGGTGTGCTTTTATTCGCCGCTTTCCAGGGAGCGATTGGGTGGCTGCTGTGGTGCGCCGACCATCGAGTGTCGCGTCCTGCCGGACTTGTCCTCTGGGCCGCCATGCTGGCCTACTCCATGTTCACCCCGTTCTTTGAAACACCTTACGGAGCGATTCCTTTTTATTTGCTCTGTGGGCTCTTGATCGCCCCAGCGATTCGCAAAGGATCGGCGCCCATTGCGCGTTTCCTTCCACAGGGTCCTCAATCTGTTGTCCCAGAGGGAGGCGCTCTGGCTGCTACGTAGGCCGACGCTTTGTTTAGGAGGGAATGATGTCCGCTGCGCACCACGGAATGCCGACCGTCAAATGCGTCCTCTGCTCATCTCCCGCGCGCTTTCAGCTGCCTTTGCCACATACGGGCGTTTGGCGCTGTGATAATCCGCTTTGTCACCTGGAATTCGCATATCCGCAGCTCGACGAGTTTCAACTCCGTGCGGCTTACACCGGCCTCTACTACCCCGTGGACAACGGAGAGCACATCGTTCGCTACGAAAACACCCCCGATTTCATACTGCGCCAGGTATTTCAGAAAATCGACTCAAGCTTCGGCCCCCTGGAGGGCAAGCAAATTTTGGACTACGGCTGCGGAACCGGCGCGCTTTGCCGCCTAGCCCTTGATTACTCTGCTCGTCCCTCTGGCATCGAAGCTGACGCAGTCGCGCGCCAAACCATCAGCAAAGAGCGCCTCTTCGAGGCTTACGAAAGCATCGATAGCCTTCAACGCGCTCGCGGCGACGTCCGCTTCGACTACATTTTTCTCTGGGAAGTGATCGAGCATCTGAGAAAGCCCTGGCGCGAACTTTCGCGGCTTCGGAAGATGCTTTCCCCACACGGCCGCATTGTCATATCCACTCCCAATTCCGCCAGCCTGAAGGCTCGGTTCCTGAAAGGCCGATGGGAAAATTATGCCAACCCGACACACCTCTATTATTTCGCGCCGCGCTCGCTTCGGCGTGTCTTGGAGGCCGGCGGGCTTTCCGACATCATCCAGCTTCGATTCACCATTCGATATCCGCATCACAGTCCGCCCCGCTCGGCTGCTCATCGCACATTGGTCGCTTTCGGTCTTGATGGCGAGCTCCTGTATTCCGCAGGACTTCCTTCAGTCGCGGACGTGGCGCGAACTGTAGGTTGCGAATGAAAATAGTCTCGGTCCACAACTTTTATCAGCAGCCCGGCGGCGAAGATGCCGTGTGGCGCAATGAAGCCGCCCTTTTGCACTCCAAAGGTCATCAGGTCGTCAAGTTTGTCCGCCGCAACAGCGAAATCGCAGACCAGAGCCTGCTGGCTTCCGCGCGCCTCGCCGTCCGCGCCGTGTGGTCTCGCGAAAGTATGCATGCACTGATGGACACGCTCGTTCGTGAAACTCCGGACGTCGTCCATTTTCACAACACTTTTCCGCTCATTTCTCCCTCGGCCTATTACGCCTGCCTCGAATTAGGCATTCCTGTTGTGCAAACGCTCCATAATTACCGGCTCGTTTGCCCCGCCGCCACTTTCTTTCGCGACGGCGGAATTTGCGAGCAGTGCGCCAAACGCAGTCTTTCGCGCAGCATCCTGCATGCGTGCTACCGCGGATCTCGCGCGGCTACGGCGACCACTGCGGCAATGCTTACGGTTCACCGGATGCTAAATACGTGGCGCGACGCAGTCGATTGTTTCATCGTTCCCACGCAATTCTGCCGCGCAAAGTTTTCTGCGGCGGGCGTACCCTTGCGCAAGATCGTGGTGAAGCCAAATTTCCTTTCCGCTGACCCAGGCTGTCGAACTGGCGTCGGCGATTACGCGATTTTTGTTGGCCGTCTTGCACGCGAAAAAGGGATTGCTGCGCTCATCGCCGCCTGGCGTGGCCTAGGTCCAAAATGTTCGCTACGCATTTTGGGCGACGGTCCTCTTCGCCCCGAAATGGAGCGCGCGGCGGCTTCGCTCGATTCCGGAATCGTTAAGTTCGAAGGATGGGCCGACCATGACTCCGTGATCGCGGCCATTCAAGGCGCTCGCGTCCTTATTTTCCCAAGCGAATGGTACGAGACTTTCGGTCTCGTTGCCGTCGAAGCATTTGCCTGCGGCGTTCCCGTCATTGCCTCGCGCCTTGGCGTAATGCGGGAAATCGTCGACGATGGCCGGACGGGCTTGCACTTTACTCCAGGCGATCCCGCCGATTTGGCGGCGAAAGTTCTATGGGCGTGTGACCATCCTCGCGAACTCGAACTCATGGGCCGGAACGCTCGCGCGGAATACGAAGCGAAATACACCGCGGAGCGCAACTACCGCCAGTTGGTCGCGATATACGAGCGCGTCATTTCCGCCGCAGGTGTGGAATCCCGCTCCGTGCCATTCAATCAGGGAGGTCAGGATGCCGTTCAACACTACCCTGAAGCTCGATTCTCCTGAATCGTCGGTGATCGAAGCCAACGTCGAGTTTTATCGGCAGATCGCCCCGAAATACGATCGTTACGAAGCGTGCGCGTCGAGCCCCGATCTTCAGGAGATGATCGATCGCGACGTGGAGCACATTGCGATGGTTATCGGGACGCGTGATCGCCCGGTCGAATGCCTCGATTGCGGCGGTGGCACCGGCAATTTGACGCTCAAGCTGCTTCGCAAAGGATGGTCCGTAACCGTCGTTGACGTCTCATCTGACATGCTGGCCATCTTGCAAAACAAAGCGCGGCGCGCTGGTTTTTCGCCGTCTCTGGTCCACGATTCCTTCGCGGACTATCTCGCGCGCACGAGAAAATCGTTCGACCTTATCTCCTTCAGCTCCGTGCTGCACCATCTCTATGCCTATTTGCCCGGAGTGGCGATTGCCGCGGATTGCATCGAAAAGCGCGGTGTCTTCTACTCCTGTTTTGATCCGGTAATTTCAGCCAATCCGCGAGTCGCTGAATTCTTCGATGCATTCGATACTCTTCTCGCAAAACTTGCTCTCGATCGCCGGGATCTCGTGCCGGGTGTGGTCAGGCGGCTTAAAAAGTCGTTCGGGAGCAAAGATGCTCGACATCACCGGCCGGTCATTGGCTCCGGCGATGTGGCCGAGTATCACGCCAAGACTGGGGTCGATGACCGCGCCATCACCAAGCTCTTGAAGGACAAAGGATTTACCCTTATCGACCATTCGCGCTGGGCTTCGGGTCGAACGGCGCCCGCACGATTCGTCAACAGCCGCCTGCGGCTGATGGAGAGCTTCAAAATCATCGCTCAGCGCGGCACTTGAAACGGGCAGCACAGCGCTTTCATAGGTCGCGAAAGGCGCAATTTCGATGACGTCCCGCAAAGGTCCTGACAACGGGCTTCAGCCCCTTCCGCTGGCGCCTCTGCCAACAGATCCGCTGGTTTCCGTTCTGACCGCAAACCACAACTACGCCCCATATGTCACCGAATGCGTTGATAGCGTTTTGCGCCAGACCTATTCGAATTTCGAGCTCATCGTCTGCGATGACGGTTCGACTGACGGCTCCCGAGCGATACTCGATCGCTATAAGGCCAAGGATGTCCGGGTCCGGGTTTTGCTCCAGGAAAATGCCGGACAAGCAGCTGCTTTGAATACTGCATTTCAAGCCAGCCGAGGCGAAATCATTTGCTTCCTCGACTCGGACGACTTGTACGCGCCGCAAAAGCTTGAGAGAGCTGCGGAAGCATTCGCGGCCCATCCTGATTCCGGATTCGTAATTCACCAGCTACGTCGGATCGACGCATCTCGCTCGAAGACGCTCGGCAAGGTTCCGCTCGCTTATGAGCTGCCTTCCGGATGGTTGGGTGCCTTTGCGCCTCTCGATGCTCCCTGGGTGCCACCAGGAATTCCGCCTTGTACTGCACTCTCGCTTCGGCGAGCCGTCGCCGCGCGGATTTTCCCAATCCCAGTGGGCTTACATGCCTTCGCGGACACGCCGATTCAAGTGCTAGCGCCGTTGATGACGCCCGTCGTCGCGATCCCCACCATGCTTGGTGAATACCGGATTCACGGTCGCAACGCTGCGGCTGCGGCTGCTTTCTCTGAGGTCCACCTTCGCCGTTTGGCCGATTTCGACCAGGAGCTATGGTGCGTTTGGAGGGATTTTCTCCTAGCTTCCTCATGCAAACACCCGATCCCATCTGTGCCTCCGGTGACTCAATATTCGTATGTATATGCTCGCTTCCGTGGCGATCCTGAGGCAAAGCGGCTATACAGGGCTTTCGTCGCGGGACCTCGTTTCCGTGGCCTGCCTGCGCTGTATCGCGCGTTTTGGAGAGGTACTTCGTGGCTGCCGGATCGGGCTTTTCACAAGGTCTTTGACTTACTGCAAACACGGCAGTCAGCCAAAGTGGCGCTCGCGAGCCTGTTGCACGAAATTCGCAGAATAAGAGATGTGACGCATGTCTTCGATCGAACAGACAAAAGGGTTCGTCCGAAAGTTGGCAAACCAATTGGGAATTGAAATCACTCGTTTCAATTCTAAAGGCTCGGACCGGGCCAGGCTGGCGCGTTTCCTTTTTTCGCGCGAGGTAAATCTCGTCTTCGACGTCGGCGCCAATGTCGGTCAGTACGGCAAGGAACTGCGCGCGCTGGGCTATCGAGGCCGCATCGTCTCATTTGAGCCGGTTTCTCATACCTATTCTCGGCTGCAAAAGCTCGCGGCAGGCGATCCCAACTGGATCGTCGCACCCCGCACCGCGATCGGCAGCGAAGAAGGCGTCATTTCGATCAACATCTCCGTCAATTCCGTGTTCAGCTCCGCACTGAAAGGTGCGAACCTGGTCAGCTGGATAGACGCAAACTCCGCCGTAGTTCGCGAAGAGCAGGTATCTCTCGTGACTCTCAATTCGGTCGCTCATCAATATATGAAACGGGGTGACGTCGCATTCCTGAAGATCGACGTGCAGGGATTCGAATACGAGGTTCTGCACGGCGCGGACAAAATTCTCAACACTCTCTGCGGGGCTCAGCTCGAACTCTCGCTGATTCCGCTGTATCAAGGCGAGAAGCCGTTTCGCTTCATGCTCGACTTCATGGAGTCGAAAGGCTTCGAGCTGCACTCGCTTGCTTCCGTTCTTGCCGATGAAGCTACCGGCAGGGAGATTCAGCTCGACGCGATTTTCATCCGCGGAGGAATGGATGATCGTTTGACTCATTGATTGAAAGCGGCGAACTAACGGACACCCACAGCCTAAATTCCGCGGCCCAGCGCGGTCGAAATCATCGGTTCCTTCAACAGTATGCAGGTGGTTAGCAGTGCATGCCACGACAGCAATCGCGTTTTCCGATCCTGGATCCTTCAGCGTCCTGAATGTTCGCGTGGACGCCGTCCAGATTCCGGATGCCATTGAACGGATCGAAAGTTGGATTCGCACTCGCCGCCGCTGTCATTACGTTGCCGTAACCGGAATGCACGGAGTTACCGAAGCGCAGCACGATGCGAGTCTCCGAAAGATCCTCAACGCTGCCGACCTTGTTGTGCCCGATGGCATGCCGCTCGTCTGGATCGCGCGCTTGCGCGGATTTCCTCTGCGCCGGCGCGTGTACGGTCCGGAGTTGATGATGGCCTTCTGCGAAGCGACGGTCTCGAAAGGCTACCGGCATTTCCTCTACGGAGGGTCGCCTGAAGTTTGCGGCCGTCTGGCCCAGCAATTGCGCCGGCGTTTTCCCGCCATTTCCATTGTGGGCACGTATTCGCCGCCGTTCCGGCCGCTCTCCTCGCAAGAAAGCGCGGACGTCTCTGAAACCATAAATCGTGCCGAACCCGATATCGTCTGGGTTGGGCTGAGCACCCCCAAGCAGGAGTGCTGGATGCATCAGCATCGCGGCCAACTGCGCGCGCCCGTGCTGGTTGGCGTAGGCGCGGCGTTCGACATAAACTCCGGTGCCAAGAAACAGGCTCCCGCCTGGATGCGCGAGAACGGCTTCGAGTGGCTGTTCCGCCTGCTGCAGGAGCCGCGCCGTTTGTGGCGCCGTTACCTGGTATGCGGGTCTGAGTTCGCTTTTATGGTCGCGCTGGAGTTCCTCGATATCCGCCGCCCGGACGTGCGCTGAATCAGCGCCGCCGCCCGCCCGATGCCCTCAAATTCCCATCAGCGCCAACTCGGTGCGAATCGTCCATCCATGATCCCGCAAGACCGAAACAAGCCCCGCGCGCCCTGGCTAGTCTAAGTCCAACTCCATGCTATTGTTTAGTCTTGGGCCCGGGTGGCGGAATGGCATACGCGGGGGACTTAAAATCCCCTGTCCTTCACAGGACGTGTGGGTTCGACCCCCACCCCGGGCACTTTTGTGCAGGGTCCCGCAAGGCCATCGGCAAGCCGATTTCCGGTGTATGATTTGCGGCAATGGATTCGACTGTTAAAAGGCTCAAACATCCAATCACACACTGGATCGGGGCGGGCGGCGGATGGCTGCTACGCCATGTAGTCAGTGGCTTGGCGGCCACGGGCCTTACGCCAAACACGTTTACCTTCCTCGGTTTGTTCGTCAACTCCGTCGGCGCGGCACTGTTCGCCATGGGCCGCTTCCGCGACGCGGCAACCGTCCTTTTCATCGCCGGATTTTTAGATATGGCGGATGGACAGGTGGCGCGGCGCGTGGGTCGCGTAACTGCATTCGGCGCGTTTCTCGACTCTACGCTCGACCGCTATTCCGATCTGGCGCTATATATGGGGCTGGTTGTCTATTACACGCTCATCGGACGGCCTTTCTACATGGTCCTCGCTGCCGTAGCAATGGCCAGCTCGTTTATGGTCAGCTATTCGCGGGCGCGCGCCGAGTCGCTCATCCCGTCCTGCAAAGTCGGCTTCATGGAGCGGCCGGAGCGGCTGGTCTTGCTGATCCTCGGCGGCGCGTTTAACCGTATGGCGCAAGTCTTGTGGGTGATCGCCACGATTTCAACGATTACCGTAATTCATCGCGTCGCCTACACGCACAGGGAACTGCGCGCTGGCCACGCCCTGCCGGCTGCTGATGTCTCCCAGCCTCTTTGATGGCCTCCGATTTAACTCTTTCCGGCTTTCGTCGCAATCCTCTCTAACGGACCGCCATGCCTGACGCTGGCGCGAATCCCCCTGGTATCTCCGTATATAAATGTCCCGACGCCCTCCGTACTAGCGATCTTTGCCCGCGCCTGCGCCCCTCAATGAAAGCCCGCCATCTAATTCTCAGAACAGAAAACAGACGCAGGAGGTGACGATGATCGAGCGACTGGCTGGTTTTCCGGACAGCGTTGTGGCTGTCGCCGCGAAAGGTCAGGTCACACGCGCCGACTACGAGCAAGTGCTCCTGCCGGAAGTTGACCGCGTTTTTAAGAATCATCGCAGGGCGAATTTTTATTACGAACTGGGGCCCCAATTCACAGGACTTGATCCCGGCGCGGCCTGGGAAGATGTGAAGGAAAGCATCCGCCACTTCGGGGCATGGGAAAAGATGGCCATCGTGACAGACGTTGATTGGATCAAGCGGCTGGTGAGCGGATTCGGCGCCATGATGCCCGGCGAAGTGCGCGTCTTTCCAAACGCAGAGGCAGCATCTGCGCGCGCTTGGATAGTCGCCGGCACGGCGCAGGTCAACGCCGCGCGCTAGCGTAGTTGGACGGAAATCGGTGTAATAGGCGCTACACCGGCGCTTCGATGCTGTCGTTCTGTTGCAAGCGAAGGAATTCTTCCACGGGGGCGGAGACGATCTCCTGCACGCGCCTGCGAAGCGCGTCAACCTCGGAGCGTGGCACCTGCGATGTATCGATTGTGTCGTGCAGATAGGCCGTGATTGTGCCCGGACGCAACATCCAATTCCCGGTGCGGAAAAATTCGTACGAGCCGACGATGCTCATCGGCACGATGGGCACGCCGAGCTTTTGCGCGATGCTAAAGATGCCTTTTTTGAACGGTTGCACGTGGCCGGTGCGCGTCCGCGAGCCTTCGGCGAAGGCAATCAGGCTGACGCCGGATTCGAGCGCGGCGCGGGCGCGATCGGTCATGATCTGCAAGCCTTCGCGGCTGGGCACGTCAGGCACGGGGACGTTGCCGAAGCGGCCCATCATCCAGCCGTACACCGGAATCTTGAAATGCGATTCGAGTTCGAACCCCCGGACGAATTGCGGAATCGCGGAATAGATTACGAACGGATCGAACACATTTACGTGGTTGCAGATGAAGATACTGGTGCGCGTTGGATCGAAACCCGGCGAGCGGCGCACTTCAAAACCGGCTCCGGCTACGCGCAGGATGTTGCGGGAGAACGCGCGCTGCGGCCAATCATTCTTTCGCGGATCGATCGCGGTGCCGAGCGCGATTAGAAACGTGCAAATCGGCAAAAAGTGGATCCAGCTGGCGCCCCAGAGAAGCGCGGAGCGAATCACCAACCATGCATGTCTCGCGCTGGATTCTTCGCGCCCGCTCATACAACCACGTCCAGCGCCGCGGGAAGAATCTCGATCGAGCGGCACTGGAGCGCCAGGATTTCGCCGTCAATCATCGCGTTGACCGGACCTTGTAAATCGAGCTCCACGCGCTCCACCGCGGCGCGCGAAGCAAGCCGGTGCTCGATGTGCGTGCCGGAAAAAAGACGCGGAAAAAGCCACAGCAAACGCAGCCGGCCGATGGGACTCCACCGCACGTATTCGATTTTCGCGTCGGTCGCGTCAGCGCGTGGCGCGATCATCATTTTGCCGCCGGTGAATTTGCTGTTGCTGAATGTGAGAAAGAGGCACTTGCGGCGATCCCAGTCGATGGCCGCGTCCAGCCGGTGCGCGAAGGCGGAATGCCGCAGCCGGACGAGCTGAGCGAGCACGCCGAGGATGTAGCCGAATTCGCCCCAGCCCTTGAAACGCCGGTTCGTCAGCGCGCCCACGTCCGCGGGGAAGCCAAGGCTCAGCAAGTTCAGAAAATATATTTCGCCACCATTGTGGCGCAGCCGAATCACGTCGCACGGCCTGCGAGCGCCGTCGCGCAGCGCCTCGATTGTGTGTTCCACGCCGCGCGTTGTGAAGTCGCGCAGAAACGAATTGCCCGTGCCGAGCGGCAAAAAGCCCAGGCTGGGCTTGCCTCCGCTCAGAGCTTCTGGAAAAAGGCCGTTGATGATCTCGAAGCCTGTGCCGTCGCCGCCGACAGCAAGGAAATTGCGGTAGCCGCGCGCGTAAGCATCTCGGGCCAGCGTTGTGGCTTCGCCGGGTCGCGAGGTGCGGACCGTTTCGACGCCTACGCCGTTCTGGCGTACGCGGTCAATAGCGTCTGGCGCGAGTTTGCCGCAACGTCTGCCGCCCGCGGCCGGATTGATGATCGCGTAAAAGTGGCCGCTCGCGGGCGCGCATTCTGTTGGCGCGGCAGCCGATGGGTTCACAGGTACACCACATGATGGCGCCCTCGTGACTTGCGAATCTGTTCGGCCAGATCGAGGCGCTTGATTTTTAGCGACGCCGTGCGCGGAAAATCGCAGTCCCACACCAGATAACCCGCTACGCGCTTGTAGTTGAGCAGGCGGCGGTTGCGCCCATCGATTTCGGCGGAGATCTCCGGCGAGAGTAGGTGTCGTTCATCCATTTGCGGTGTGGATTCATCGGAGCGCGGGGCCGGTGCCACATCGGAACTATTGGAAGATATGGGCTCGCTAACGGCGTCGCTCGCGGCGGCTGCAGCTTCGTTGTTTTCCAAGGCCACCGTCGGAGTCGGCAAAGGCGTCGTTACAGGCGTCGATTCGATCTGCGGCTTCGGCTCCGGGTGGATGACGAGAATCAGTTGTTCGCCAGTCATCGTCCGTTCCGGCCACAGATAATTAGCCGCGAAAACGCAAAATTCCTTCACCGGCAAGCCTTCAAACGCCGCCTCGATGTCTTCGGGATAGACGTTCTTACCTTCCTCCGTGACGATCATATTTTTCTTGCGCCCGAGGAGTTGCAGGTGCCCGTGCTTATCGACGCGCCCGAGATCGCCCGTGCGCAGCCAGCCATCGACGATCGTCTCGGCGGTCATTTCAGGATCGTCAAGATAGTGCGACATTACGGTCCTGCCGCGTACCGCCACCTCGCCGATGCCTTCTTCATCCGGATCGAGAATGTTCACTTCGATTCCCGGAAGCTGCTTGCCAACGGTATCCGCCCGGAATGGATTGAAATCATTGAGCGTGATCACCGTCCCCGCTTCGGTACAGCCGTAGCCGTTGCCCACGGGAATGCCCAGGTCGTAGAAGAATTGCAGCGTGGCTGGTTCGGTGAACGCGCCGCCGACGAAAAGCGCCTGCAGCTCGCCGCCAAAGCCTTTGTGAACCTGGCCAAGCAGCCTGCCGCTGAGCTTGAGTCTCGGGCGGCGTCGCGTGAAGGCGCGGTTGATGCCGATCAACGCGCGGAGCGCGCGACGTCTTCCGCCCGGGAGCTCGTCGAAGCGCTGGCGCAGCCCGCGTTCGAGAGTTTTCAGCAGCATCGGCACCACTGTCATGTACGTGATCTTGTAGCGCGTGAACGCGTCGCGAATGTATTCGGGGCGCAGCGTTCGCAGGTGAACCACCGTCGCGCCGCAAGTGAACGGGCCAATAAAGCCGACCATGAAGTCGATTGCATGATTTGTCGGAAGAATGCTCAAGTAGCGCGTTCCAGGCGAGAAAGGGAATATCGCCGTCAGTGCGCGGCACTGCTCGAGATAATTGTCGTGGGTTAGAACGCAGCCTTTCGGCCGGCCGCCAGTTCCCGACGAATAGACGATGCACGCGGGGTCGCGCCGAGTACGCGGAACGAAGATCGGCAGCCGCGAATCGTGAAAGTTCTCCCAGCGCTTCGCGCCGGCCAGGTCCGCTCCTGCAGGAGCTTCCGTCACAAGCACAAGGTGCGTGCCGAGCGACTTGAAGTTTTCTGCCTGCACGATCGCCCGCCACAGGTGATACTCCGCGATCAGAACTTCGGCTTTGGAATGCGCCAGGAGCTGAAGCTGTTCCGCGGCGCTCAGCTTGTAGTCCAGCGGGACCAGCACGCCGCCCGTATAGAAAATCGCATACGCGGAAATCAGCCACTTGGACTGATTCGTCATGATGATCGCGGCGCGCGAGTCCCGGTTGAAGCCGGCATTTTGCAGGGAACGCGCGAGCGGCAGCGCCGCCTGCTTGAACTGCTGATAGGTGAGCCGCGCGTTTTCGCGGTCGCGATCGGCTTCGATCAGGCAGATTTCGCTGGGCCAGCGGTCGAGCGCGGCGCGCAAAGCTTCGCCCAGGCAATTGTAGCGGCGCAGGTCGAGCATCAGAAATCGGCCGCGCAAGCGCGGAGGCGCCAGGGCACGCCGCGTGTTATGCGCTCGGTTATCTGGTCCAAGTTAACCATCTCTGTGCCTCTGCGTCTCCGTGGCTATAACCGGGACTGAATCCGTTCGGCGAGCGTGCGGAAGTCCGTGACGCCCTGGAGTTCGTAATCGGGCAGCTCGATGCGGAAATGCTGCTCGATGCGCGTCAGCAGGTCGAGCGCCTGAAGGCTGTTGATCCCGAGCTTTTTGAAAAAATCGTCGCCCGGCGAGAGCTGCTCGCGCGGCACCTTAAAGTGAGTTGCGGCGAGATTCAGGATTTCGTCAGTGGTCTGTTCGAGTGTGTTCATTGGATTGTTATTTGACGCGAATGCGATTGTACTTCAGGAGTTGCTCGCGCGGATTTCGATCGAACCGAACGAGTGCGCTCATGGCAAATAGGGCAGCGCGTCCGTGGACTCAACGAACTTGCGTAGCCCCGCTTCCACGGCCGGACGTGAGAAGAGTTCGCAGAAAATGTCGATTTCCTGGCGCAGTTCCTCGTGCGGAATGGGTTTCAGGAACCGCTTTGCGGCCACGGCAGTGTCACGATCGAATTTGTTGGCCTGCGCGGCTGTTGCGCGAGCCACGCGCAGCGCATCCCCTTCGGCGGCAATCTGGCTGACCAGCCCCACCGATTGCGCCTTGGCGGCGTTGATGCTGCGTCCGGTGAGCAGCAGATCTCGGACGACCGCGTTTCCAAGATCGCGTTTCAGGCGCGGAATGCCGCCGAAGCCCGGAATAAGGCCGAGGCGCAGCTCGGGAAAACAGAACCGCGCCATCTTGTCCGCGACGATCAAGTCGCAAATCAGCGCCAGCTCGAATCCGCCTCCGAATACCACGCCGTGTACCGCGGCGATGGTGGTAAACGGCGCGGCGTCGAGCGTATTCATCACACGGTGGATGCGTTCCAGGAATCCGCGGAGCTCCGGGACGCGTTTCTCAACCGGCAGTGGCTGCGACCGTTGGTACAGCTCGCGCAGATCGGCGCCGGCGCAAAAACCTTCGGAGCGCGTGCTACAGATGATCACCGACTGCGCATCTTTTTTCAGCGTCTCGAGAGCGGCAGCAAAAAATTCAAGCTCCGTGAGAGTGGCGGAGCCGATTTCGTTGCATGGCTCGCGGTGCAGAGCTAGCTCGACCGTGCCATCGGCCGTCGTCCACGAAAGCGTTTTGCCGCGAAAGGACTTCATGCCGGCTTTTTCCGGTAAAGCGATTCGATTTCTGAAGCGAATCGCGCGGCGATCGCGTCGCGCTTGAGTTTGCCCATTGTCGTGAGCAGACCGTTTTCCACCGTGAATGGCTCGTGGACCACGCAAAACGCGCGTATCTGCTTGTAATGAGGCAGGCTCGCATTCATCGCATCGAGCGCCGGCTGGATTTGAGAGGAGCTGAACGGACCATTTCCATTCGCGCCGTTCGCGGGTGTGGCGGTGGCTGACGCTGGCGCGGCCACGAGCGCGCTCAGGAAACTGCGCTGGTTGCCGATCAGCACCACTTGCTGCGCCTCCGGAATCCGCGCGGCGAGCGCGTGCTCCAGCGGTTCCGGGGCCACGTTGTGCCCGGAATTGAGTACAAGCAGATTTTTCAACCTTCCGGTGATCCGCCAGTTTCCGGCGGCATCCACTTCACCTTGGTCACCTGTGTGAAACCATCCTCCGGCAAGCGCCTTTGCAGTTTCGGCAGGGCGTTGCCAGTAGCCGGGGAAGACGTTCGGTCCGCGCGCAAGAATCTCGTCGTTATCGCCGGCCATCATCTCGACGCCCGGAATGGCTGGGCCTACGCGGCCGGGAACTGGATGCGCGGGATCGTCCATCGTGCAGATCGCGGTGGTTTCCGTCAGCCCATAAACTTGAAGCACCGGAATGCCCAGCATCATGAAAAATAGTTGCGTCTCGGGCGCGAGTGGCGCGGATCCGCAGATCAGCGCCTTCAGATTGGCGCCGATGCTCTTGCGAATGGCCGGAAACATCGCGGCCGTCGCAAGACGAAGAGCGAGTGAGTCGGCAACAGAGGCTTTCTGTCCGACGCCCTGCTTGGCCAGATATGCGCGCAGCGCGCGTGAATAGACGGCCGCGGCAAATCCTCCCCGCACCCGAATCGTTTCATCCACTTTGCGGCGCACGCGCTCCAGAAAAATTGGCACGTTAACGAAATAGTGCGGCGCGGCCAGCTTCAATTCATCGGAGAGCTTGGTGAGGTCGGTTGAAAGCGTCAGCAAGCTGTTGCGTGAAAGGGAAGTGAGCAGCAGCACGCGCGCCGCTGCAAAACAAAACGGCGCGTATTGAAACACGCGCTCGGGTTCCCGCCGCTGGCCCATCAGCTTGTCGAGTCGCGCATTGGTGCAGCCGAGCATGAACGTGATGTTGCGCGCGGTCAGCACCACGCCTTTGGGTTCGCCCGACGTTCCCGATGTATAGACGATGGTGACGGCATCATGATCGGCGTGGCGCGCCGGCGCGGCAGCAGCCTGTTTTGCCTCGCCTACGAAAATCGCGTCGAAAAGAACAATCGGCAATGCTGCGCTCCCGGCGCTCGCAACGTTGGCCGCGACCGTCGCATCCGCGCAGCAAAGCAGAGATGGACTCGAATCGCGCAGCACGGCTGCAATCTCGCTGGAAACTTGGCGCGGGTCGAGCGGGACGACGATCGCGCTCTCGGACATCAGCGCCAGATCGAGCGCGACCCACCAGATGCTGTTCGGAGCGTAAATCGCGCAGCGTTCGCCCGGATGGAGGTCCCGTGCGCGAACGAATTGCCGTGCTTGCTGTATGAGCGCGAGCAGTTCGCCTCCTGTCACGGAGACGACCCTCGAACCATCGCGTACCTCGCTCAATACGGGCTGCGACGACGCCCGCTCCAAGCGCGCAAAGATTTGCTCCAGGAACGTCACGCGACCATCGCTCCAGTATGCGTTTCGAGCAACCCGCAAAGCAGCGGGCTGAGCGGCGGCAGATATTCTTCCCACCCCAGCACTCCGGCGCGAATCGGGAAATCCGGATAGCGCCGCGCAACGTGCTCCTCGAAATAGACGCCCATGCGCGCCATCAGCCGCAAATTGCTGGCCACCACCTCGGCCATTGATTCACGAATGGCTTCCGCGTCCGCGTCGAGCGCGCGAAGCGCCGCGACAATCTTATCCGCAAGGTCCGGCTCGTCCACGTTCATCACCAAATGTTCGTGTTTCCGCTGGTGCATCAAGTTGCGGATTCGCTCATCCATCGTGACTCCCGCGGAAGGCACCCCTGCGGGCATCGACGTCACGATAGCGTGAAAGCGCGACGAAAGTATTCGGTCGCACGCCCGTAGGATACTCACGATCTCGTACATATTGAACTGATCCGAGGCCAGCACCGGAGCGCCGCCGATTTTCGCCGCCACGCGTTCGCAGGCGTCGCGGTCGAGCTTCTCCATCGCGATCATCACCGGAAACACCGAGCGCGTGCGTCGGTACTGCGCCACGCCCTCGGCCATCGCCGTCAGATATTTTTCGTAGGCCGTGTCCACTTCGCGCCCCGAGCGGTGAAAATAAATCGTGCGGTAGTAGCTCTTCGCGTACGCGCCGAACACGGAATGCGCCAGCCATTTCCCAATCGATGGTTTCACCGGCCACCAGAACGGATTGATGGCGCAGACGGCCAGCACCGGCGTTGACCCGTCCCAGCCCGCATCGAGCAGCGCCTTGCGGCCGTACTCTGGGCCGAGCGGCTCGAAAGTCCACGCGGTATCGGTGCCGAGGTCGGTGGAGATCCCCAATTTTCCGAGCACTTCCTGCGACTCCGGGTTTCGCGTGATCACCAGAGAGTCGTGGCAGTAGCGCCGGCACATTTTCTGCAGCCAGGGGTCCATCGCGCCCGCTTCGCCGCCATAAGCAACGCTCAATTTGTTTTGAGCGGAAGCGATTCCAAGCGCGCCGATCATCATCGCGGTCAGCGCGCTGGCGAATTTGCTCTTGAACATCGACCCTTCGCAGGCGATCACGCCATGATGCTTCCGCACTTCGGAATGGAGGAACGGCGGAAAGACGTCCGGCAGATGCACCTGCTGAGCGCCCCCGAAATAGCCGCGCGTCAGATTGAAATCCTGCGACATCACCGCGAATTCGACGTTCTCCGCTCCCAGAATGCGCCGCACCTGCCGCGTGATTTCCTCCACGCGCACGTCGGAACCGGTGTTGCGCGTGCCGTTGTATCCGGCGAACAGCAGTTTCAGCTTTTGTCCCGGCTTCCAGCTCTCGCCCGCGCCGAACATCCATTCGATTTTGTTCAGCTCGATCAGGCCGCTGACCCAGGCCTCGATCGCGGAATCCATGTCGATCATCGGCGTGATTCCCTAGGCGCGCTTGCGGCCACCGCCGAAGCCGCGCGATCTCCGCTGCTCGAAACGCCCCATTCGCGGTACTTATAGTTGAAATTGTTCGCGCGCGCGTAGCGCAATAGAGGGTAGCAGTATTGCGAAAACGGCGCGGGCTTGCGCCCCATCTCAGCGGCCACGCGCTGGTTGTCGAACACGGTGTTCCACACGAGATACGGCAGAAACACTTTCAGCAGCGTGGCAAGGCCGCCTATTTTTCCGGCGCGGCCCGCCAGCGCGCGAATCACTTTTTCTGACGTGCCTTCCAGGCTCGGCGCGAACACGGGCCCGCGTTTCCCCTGCGCCTTGGAAAGCGCATCCGTGAGTTGCACGAACGTCTCGGAATCGGCCCCCGACGCCAGATGATAAATCTCGTGTGCGGGATTTTCTTTCATGTGCAGCATGGAAATCGCGCCCGCCACGTAATCCACCGGCACGATGTCGAGCCGTGCGCCCGGTTGAAACGGAAGCGCCGGAAGGCCCGCGAGAAATACGAACGCGCGAACCATCTCGAACTGGTTCGTTTCCGGACGGCGGCTATCTCCCAGCACGATGCTCGGCCGGAAAATCGTGCGTCGCACGTCCGGCAGGAGTTGCCGCACCATGTGCTCGCAGAATTTCTTCGTCCGCGCGTACGGATCGTAGTCCGACCGGCTCCAGTCGATTGCCGAATCCTCTTCGACGACTTCATTGGCGCGCTGTCCCGCCACCGCCACGGTGCTGACGTGGCTGAAGCGTCGCAGTCCGTGATCGTCGCGCGCGCGCTGCGCCAGTTGGATCACTTCGAGCGTCCCGCGCAAATTCACGTTCAAGCAGCTTTTTTCCGACTTGCGGTTCA